>NZ_LVCV01000033.1 GCF_001647195.1 Rhodococcus sp. EPR-157
CTGCGGTGACGGGCCAGGGCATCCATCTCCACGAAGGACCCGTCGTCGAGCAGTGCCGTGATCCGTTCGCGAGCGGTCAGCTTGCCCTTGGCATGCACCTTGTCGATCGCGGCTTCGCCGGACGGTGCCATTGCAGCCTCGCGGCGGCTACGCAGATCGGCAAGCTTGCCCGCTGTGGTGTGAATATCGGGCTTATCTGCCGAATTCTGCGCAGTCGGATCCTGAACACTGGTCATGGGCAAACACTTTAACCACGGGTGTGATGCACGTCCCGACCCAGGGGCGCGTTGGACCAGCCAACGTCGGCTCCACCAGCCGCTACTGCATAGCTACTGGCCAGTACCGTCGGGCGTCGACTCGGAGCTCGTCATGAGCAGCCCATATGCTCGTTGTTCATGTGGACCAATCTCGATCGTCCCCCGCTCGACCTCTCTGCTCTTCGGCGTGCACTCGTCGACGGGCCTCAGGCGTCCTGGTCCAGGCTCGATGTCGTCGAGTCGACGGGGTCCACCAACGCAGACCTGATCGCGCAGGCCGATGGGTTGGCCGATCGGACCGCGCTCGTCGCCGAACATCAGGACAGCGGACGTGGCAGGCACGCGAGACCGTTCTCGGGGCCACCGAGGTCGCAACTGCTGCTCTCGGTCCTCGTCCGGTTCCCAGGCATCGACCCGGCCGTACTCGGATGGCTTCCCTTGTTGGCGGGAGTTGCCGTGGTCGATGCGCTGCGCACCGTCGCTGCTGTCGACGCGGCATTGAAGTGGCCCAACGACGTCTTGATCGAGGGACGAAAGGTCGCCGGCATCCTCGCCGAGGTCGCGCGACACGGTACCGCGCCGACCGTCGTCGTCGGTATCGGGTTGAACGTGTCGTTGTCGCAGACGGAGCTACCCGTCCCGACTGCCACGTCGCTGGTGCTCGAGAACGCAGCGGTCGTCGATCGAGACACGATCCTGCGGGCGATACTGCGTGGAATCGGTGCCGAGATCGACTCGTGGCGAAACTCGAACTGGAACACCGAGCAGCTCGCGAGTCGATACCGCGAACGCTGCGACACGATCGGCCGCGGCGTGCGCGTCGAACTACCGGGCGAGAAGCAGATCCTCGGTGATGCAACCGACGTCGACAATCAGGGGCGCATCGTTGTGCGCGACGGCGACACCGGGGAACTGATCGCGGTCGCGGCCGGCGACGTGACGCACCTTCGTGCGATCGATCGAGGCGATCACTGAGCCCGTGTCGGCTCCCAGGTGGCGACTGCCCAGATGACGACCAGATCGATGGCAATGATCAAGATCGACCAGAGCGGGTAGTACGGCAGCCACAGGAAATTGGCGACGATCGACAAGGAAGCGACGACGATCGCCACGAGGCGTGCCCACGTCGCCCCCGACATCAGTCCGATACCCGCCAGCAGCAGCAGGACTCCGACCACGAGATGAACCCATCCCCAGGTCTCGACGCTGAACTCGTATGTGTAGTTGTATCCGACGACCAGAAGGTCGTCTTTGGCGATCGCGGCTATCCCTTGAAAGATCGACAGAATCCCCGCGGTCAGCAGGATGATCGACGCCGCGATGGCGCCGCCGAATGCGAACCCTTGGTGCCCCGACCCGGTCGTACCCGTACGTGCAGTCATGTCTCGCGCTCCTTTCCGACAAGACCAGTGTCGAACCCGAGCGATGCACGGCACATCATCCGTAGCGGATGATGTGCCGTACTTCCGTGCGGTGCGAGCGTTGTAGGTCCTAGCAGATGCGTGTGAGGGGGCCGCGTGCACGAGCCGAACGCAGTGCCCGGAGACGATCCGGTCCAGATCGATCGACCTGACACCGAATCGGGCGCCGAACCGGCTGAGGCAATGCCCACCTCGTGGTCGCTTCCGCGCGGAGTGATCGTGTTGATCGGCTTGGCCTGCCTGGTGGTAGCCGTCGCAGGGACTCGGGCATTCGCGTCCGTCGTCGGTCCGACATTTCTGGCGCTGATGCTCACCGTCGCTGTGCATCCGCTTCCGGAATGGTTGCGGCGTAAAGGGGTTCCGGCGTGGATCGCGACGCTGATCGCTATTCTCGCCGTGTACGCGATCCTGTTGTCGTTGGTGTTCGCACTCGTGCTGTCGACGGCGCGACTGGCGACGCTGCTGCCGACCTATTCGGACGATTTCGATCAGCTGATCGCCAATGTGCACAATTTTCTGGCCGACAACGGCGTCGGCCCTGATCAGATTCAGGGGCTGTTGTCCGACCTCGATGCAGGCACCGTGTTCGGGCTGGTCGACGGACTCCTCGTCGGCGTGCTCGGAGTGTTCTCGAATCTGTTGTTCGTGCTCGTGTTGGCCTTGTTCATGGCGGTCGACGGCAGTTCCTACTCTGCTCGATTGACCACTCTCGTCCGGACGCGGGGCGACATCGCGAACGCGTTCACCTCGTTCTCCGCGGGAACGCGGAAGTACCTCGTCGTGTCCACGATCTTCGGTCTCATCGTCGCTGTGATCGACACAGGAGTGTTGTGGGCGTTAGGGATTCCGCTGCCGGTGTTGTGGGGATTGCTGGCGTTCATCACCAATTACATACCGAACGTCGGCTTCGTGCTCGGCCTGGTTCCGCCCGCACTGCTCGCCTTGCTCCAAGGTGGGCCGTCACTGATGATCACGGTGATCGTCTTGTACAGCGTCGTCAATGTAGTGATCCAATCGATCATTCAGCCCAAGTTCGTCGGAGACGCTGTCGGTCTGTCGGTCACCCTCACGTTCTTGTCCTTGGTCTTCTGGGCCTGGGTACTCGGTCCGCTCGGCGCGGTGCTTGCGATTCCGCTCACGCTGATGGCGAAGGCCCTTCTCGTCGATATCGATCCTGCGACCCGCTGGGCGGATGTGCTTCTCTCGGATGGATCGCCGCCGCCGAACGATAGCGACGACCGCGCGGAGGGTGACGGTGACGAAGTCGTGGCAGGATCGCCTCACAAGATGTGAGGTTCCGGTCGAGGAGTGAATCGTATGGGCTATCCGCAGGATGCGTTGGCGGACGAGGAAGAGCTGTTACTGCATCATCATCCGCACTGGAAGATGCTGGTGTTGCCCGCGGTGACGTTCATTCTCACTACCGCGGTGGCCGGATTTCTCGTCGGCCTGATCTCGGCCCGCCTCGATGGTTCCGGCGCGACGATCGCCACGATCGTCGTTGTCGTGGTGTGGGCGATCGTGGTCGGATGGCGATGCGTTGCGCCGCTGATCAGTTGGAGATGCACCCACTTCATCGTCACCGATCGCCGGGTGCTCATCCGGCAGGGAGTCATCACCCATTCGGGTATCGACATTCCGATGGGCCGCATCAGCAACGTTCAGTTCCGACACGGTCTGGTGGACCGCATGCTGCGTACCGGCACCTTGATCATCGCGTCGGCCTCCGACGATCCACTCGAGTTCGACGACATACCGCGCGTCCAACGAGTCCATTCCCTGCTCTATCAGCAGGTGTTCGACTCGATGGAGGTCAGGCGCGCAGGTCCCGATGCCTTCGAAAGCGCCGAGGTCTCGGATTTCGACGGCGCTCGACCTGGCTGGCGGGCCGGTCGGCGAAGGTAATCTCTATGTTCCTTCACAGATTCGGACCGTAGGCTCCTCTCGTGACCGACGTGCTGCTTGCCGAAGACGACGAAGCGATTGCCGCTCCACTCTCGCGTGCCCTGGGCCGTGAGGGCTACACCGTGACCGTCGAGCAGACCGGGCCGGCCGCGCTGCAACGTGCGCTGGACGGCAATTTCGACTTGCTGATTCTCGATCTCGGGCTACCGGGGATGGACGGTCTCGAGGTCTGTCGCCAGGTGCGGGCCAACAGTTCCGAACTGGCGGTTCTGATGCTCACCGCTCGCACCGACGAAGTCGACTTCGTGGTCGGCTTGGACGCCGGTGCGGACGACTACGTCGGAAAGCCGTTTCGGCTGGCCGAGTTGATGGCGCGCGTTCGCGCGTTGCTGCGGCGGCGCGGGCCGGGGGAGGACAGTCCGATCGAGGTCGGCGGAATTCGCATGGAACCCGCAGCCCGACGTGT
>NZ_LVCV01000034.1 GCF_001647195.1 Rhodococcus sp. EPR-157
CTCACGTGTCGGGACGATGATCAGCGCACGGGGCGTGCCGTCGAGCGCTGTGGTTCCGGAGTCCGTGGTGGAGATCCGATGCAGGAGCGGCACGCCGAAGCCGAAGGTCTTGCCCATTCCGGTGCGTGCCTGGCCGATGAGATCGTCGCCGGCAAGCGCTAGCGGGAGCGTCAGCTCCTGGATGGCGAACGTGCGTTCGATTCCGATGTCCGCAAGAGACCGGACGATGTCTTCTCGCACGCCGAGTTCGGCGAACGTTGGGGGCACGTGAGTGTCGTCGAGCTGGGCGGACAGCGTCGGGTCGCCGGTCTCGGGTTCTTGGTCGATAACGATCTTGCTCAGGGGTCTGGCCTTCCTCGTGTTTCACACGTGCGCACAAGGAAGGGCATTGGCCTATTGCCGGCCGTAGTCGATGCCCTAGATCCCGGTTGTGATATCGCATCGAGCCTCAGCCGTGTCGGTGGAACGAGTGGTACTCGACAGGCGGCGAAGCAGTCGTAGCGACCCGGATCAGGTGCGCACACATTGTCGGTGCGGACCGCCGCGTTCGTGATTGTTCGGTCCGTGTCATCGGTCCAGGTGGCGATCCGACCACCATGGTAGCTTGCCGACTGCGCAAAGCACGTATCGTGCTCCGGCGCGCTCGAACGCGGGCTCGTCGTGGGGTGAGAATCCTCGCATGTCCTCGGCGGCGGACGGAGCGCACCGCGCGACTACGATCGTCTCTCATGGGAGCCCACTCGCCTGAACCGGTCACCGACGCAGTACGACAGTCCGAAGCGGAGGGACCCGACGACGTGCGCATCGCCTTCGACCATCCTGGCGTATCCGAGTTGTACGCGGTGCTCGCTTACGGCGAGATCTCGGCGTTCTATCGGTTGGCCGAGGACGCGCGCACCGCACCGTCGATGCAGGGCAGAGTTGCACTTGCCAGCATGGCTGCGGCCGAGATGAGTCACTTCGAAACCCTCGTGCAGGCGCTGTCCGATCGAGGTGTCGAGGTGTACTCGGCGATGGACCCCTTCGTGCGCGCACTCGACGACTATCACGCGTCGACGAACCCGTCCACGTGGATGGAGGTGCTCGTGAAGGCGTACGTCGGCGACGGCCTGGCAGCCGACTTCTATCGCGAGATCGCACACACGCTCGATCCGGCCGTGGCGTCGACCGTGCGCGAGGTGCTGGCAGAGACCGGGCACTCCGAGTTCGTCGTCCACGAGGTGTCCAAGCAAGTGAGCGCCAGTTCGCAGGACAAAGCTCGCCTGATGCTGTGGGGTCGTCGTCTGTTGGGCGAGGCGATCACGCAGGCTCAGTACGTTCTCGCGCAGCGGGAGAGTTTGACCGATCTGGTCATTACCGCATCCGGCGACCTCAACGGAGTTGCGGCGTTGTTCGACCGGATGCAGGAGCAGCACGCCGAACGTATGCGGGTTCTCGGGTTGGTGTGACTGGCCGTGTTCGCTGACAGCACACCGAGGGGACGAGCCTGTCGGGTGCGTGCTGCACTAGCCTTTAGGCGAAGCAGCTGAAGTTGTCTATTGAGTTCGGAGGTTGGCCGTGGAGGTCAAGATCGGTGTGTCGGAAAGCTCTCGCGAGCTCGTGGTGAACAGTGCCCAGTCCCCGGAAGAGGTCGAGGCGCTCGTGTCCGAGGCGCTTGCGGGCAAGAAGGATGTTCTTCAGCTCGTCGACGACAAGGGCCGCAAGTACCTCGTACAGTCCGCCAAGGTGTCCTACGTCGAGATCGGTCCAGCGGACTCCCGCAAGGTCGGCTTCGCCACCATCTAGTCGGCGGTGGTCGTGCAGCAGCGTGACCGAAAAGAGCGTTCATAGATCGAACACGGCCGCGTATCGAATATTCGATACGCGGCCGTGTTCGATCTGTCGGCTTCGGCAGGTGCCAGTTGTCAGGGCGCCTGGAGTGGGACGTGCGAGAGGCCGCCCCACGCAAGCGAGACGGTTGTATCGACGGCGTCTTCCTTCGAGATCGGCCGATCCGCTTCCAACCAGTAGCGAGCCGTGAACTGGCTGGCACCGACGAGTCCCACCGCCAGCACCCGAGCGCGGTAGGGGTCGAGACCGGAATCGTGCGCGACGAGGTCGAACACAGCGTCGACGCACGCCTCGGTCGCCTGTTCGACGCGGGCGTTGACCTGGGGATCGCCCATCAGATCCGACTCGAACACGAGGCGAAAACCCTGCGTGTCGGTGTCGACGAAATCGTAGAAGGCAAGCACGGCCGCACGGACACGTTTGCGGTTGTCCGTCGTCGACCGGAGCGCCTGTCGTACTCCGGCGATCAGTGTGTCGACGTAGCTCTGCAGCACGGCGAGGTACAACTCCAGCTTGCCCGGGAAGTGCTGGTACAGGACCGGCTTGCTCACCCCTGCGCATTCGGCGATCTCGTCCATGCCCGACGCGTGATACCCGCGGTTCACGAAAATCTCGCTCGCAGCCGCGAGCAGCTGAGCGCGTCGTGCGTCGCGTGGCAACCGTGCGCTGCGACGGCTGGCAGGAGAGGCCGGACGGTCCGAGGACATCCGATCTGCGAGTTCTGTCATTGTGGTAATTCCCATCCGCATCGTCACTGCGCTTGTAGTGCGAACCTGTGCGGCGTGCCGCTGCCGAAGTGGCCGCCAGGAAGCTGTAGCGCAGATCGAAGAGCAACGATACCCGCCACCGCTCGCTGTGATGGGATGGCGGGGCGCCTGTCGCCGTGAGTGGTCCCAGCAAGTGGGCGCATCGATCCCGGTATCGCCCATCTATTCGGTCGAGGGGTTTGTTCCACCGCACAAACATCGGCGCGGCGAGCGGAGGATCGGACCGTCTGTGAGATTCTGGCGAGGTGGATGACCGAGGCGGGCCGCCGAGCAGCGGAAGGACATGGGGCGACGCTGGGCACGACCGCACTGAATACGGCGGTACCGAATACGGCGGTGCCCGACGTAGCCGTCGCGGTGCGCCTGCCGGGTCGTCTCGCGGCGCCAGGCGTGTCGAGACGGGATACTCACCCGGGTTCGACGACGGTGATCCGCAAGACCTGCCCCGCGAGGTCGGCGGACGGGGTTCGCACCAGCCTCTTCGGGCGCAGTGGGACCCGACGGCGCGGACCGAACCCCACCGCAGCCGAACTCCGCGTCCGGAGCGGCAGGCAAAGAAGCAGTCGAAACTCGGCAAGTTCACATCCGTGTACGGCTGGCGTGCATACGCGATCCCGATTCTGCTCGTGGTGACGTCGTTGGTGGTGATCGACGCTGTGCGTACGGGCGACCCCTCTACGACTGCTGCCGTCAGCCCGGACCAGGCGGCGAATCCAGGGTTCGGAACTCTCAGTTCGGACACTGGGGACTCGACCGGGGTGATCGGCGTGCCGCCCGCAGCCGACGGCAATTTCGCGGACTCGATCCCCTCTGGTGAGCTGCCGGACGGGGGAGTCTTCACTGCTCAGGGCGCGGGGACCTGGCATCTCGTGCCCGGATCGACCGGTCAGGTGGGGCAGGGGACCGAGCGCGTGTTCACCTACACGGTCGAGGTGGAGGATGGTGTGGACACGGTCGGGTTCGGGGGAGACGAATCTTTCGGTCGGTTGGTCGATCAGACGCTCGGGAACCCGAAGAGCTGGACCAATGACCCGCGCTTCGCGTTTCGGCGGATCGATCAGGGGGAGCCGGATTTCCGCATTTCGCTGACGTCGCAGATGAGCATCAGGCAGGCGTGCGGGTACGACATTCAGCTCGAGGTGTCCTGCTACAACCCGGGAATCAACAGGGTCGTATTGAACGAGCCACGCTGGGTACGAGGTGCGATCGCGTTCCAAGGCGACATCGGTTCGTACCGGCAGTACCAGATCAACCACGAGGTCGGACATGCCATCGGTTACCAGCAGCATCAGCCGTGTGAGACCGACGGTGGGCTCGCGCCGGTCATGATGCAGCAGACATTCGGTACCGCGAACGACGACATCGCTCGGCTGGATCCGGCGGGTGTGGTGCCGATGGACGGTAAGACGTGCAGGTTCAATCCGTGGCCGTACCCGCGTAGCTGACGCGAAGGTAGTTTGGATGCGCCGATCGTGACACTCGGTCACCGCAGTCGGTAGTGCGCAAGGAGTGAAACCCATGACCGTGTTGCCACCGTTGGTCGAGCCTGCTGGTCCGCTGTCGTACGACGAGGTCGCTCGGTACAGCAGACACCTGATCATTCCCGACGTCGGGACTCTCGGTCAGCGACGGCTGCGCGCGGCGCGGGTGCTGGTGATCGGCGCCGGTGGGCTCGGTTCACCTGCGTTGCTGTACCTGGCCGCAGCGGGGATCGGGACACTGGGAATCGTCGAGTTCGACGATGTCGAGCTCTCCAACCTGCAGCGACAGATCATCCACGGCACCTCCGACGTCGGTCGTTCGAAGGCGGCAAGTGCGCGTGACTCCATTCGCGAAGTCAACGACGGCGTCGACGTCGTACTGCACGAGTCGAGGCTCGACCGGACCAACGCGGTCGAGCTGTTCGAACAGTACGACCTGATACTCGACGGCACGGACAACTTCGCTACCCGATACCTCGTCAACGATGCGGCGATACTCGCCGGCAAGCCGTACGTGTGGGGATCGATCTACCGTTTCGAAGGTCAGGTTTCGGTGTTCTGGGAGAACGCGCCCGGTGGAGTCGGGCTCAACTACCGCGATCTGTACCCGGAAGCACCACCGCCGGGAATGGTGCCGTCGTGCGCCGAAGGTGGAGTGCTCGGCGTGTTGTGCGCATCGGTCGGCTCGATCATGGTGACGGAGGCGATCAAACTGATTACCGGGATCGGTGACACTCTCCTCGGTCGGCTCATGGTGTACGACGCGCTGGCGATGACCTACCGGACCATCAAGGTGCAGCGCGATCCGGACCTAACACCGGTGACCGAACTGATCGACTACGACGCCTTCTGCGGCGTCGTCTCCGACGAGGGTGCAGCGGCGGCGGATGGATCGACCATCACCCCGTCCGAGCTCGCCGAGCTGTTGAAGAGTTCGGACGACATCGCATTGATCGACGTTCGGGAACCGGTCGAATGGGACATCGTTCGTATCGAAGGTGCCACTCTGATCCCCAAGGGACGCATTCTGTCCGGCGAGGCTCTGCCCGAGTTGCCGCAGGACCGTCGCATCGTCCTGCATTGCAAGACCGGCATTCGCTCCGCTGAGGCACTCGCGGTGATCAAGCGCGCTGGATTCGCCGATGCCGTTCATGTGCAGGGCGGCATTGTTGCCTGGGCCACACAGGTCGATCCGTCCCTTCCGGTGTACTAGCGCGCCTGCGGGACGTCGAGTGCAAAAGCGGTAGCGTGGCGCTTGTGAGCTCAGTGGAACCTCCTCAACACGTGATCTCCACATTCGGGCTGCGTGACGTACCTCCGATTCCGCTCGGCGCGGATTGGGACGGTGGGTGGCGGCTCGGCGACGTCGTCCTCTCTCCAGTCGCCGATCATGCGCGCGCGGCCTGGTCGGCGAAGGTCCGCGAAACGTTGGCGGTCGACGGTGTCCGGTTGGCGCGACCGGTGCGGTCGACCGACGGACGGTACGTCGTCAGCAGTTGGCGAGCGGACACGTTCATCGTCGGTTCGCCCGAGCCTCGGCACGACGAGGTCGTCTCGCTGTCGGTACGACTTCATTCCGCCACCTCACAGCTGGATCGACCGCGCTTCCTCGTGCAGCCTCCCGTCGCGCCGTGGGCCGACGCCGACGTGTTCGTCGCGGCCGATCGGGCCGCGTGGGAAGCCACCCCGTTACGCGCGGCGCGTGCAGCGGGAGCGCCCGAGGTGACGTCGGTCGACGGTAAACAGAGCTTGGAGCTGGTCAAGCAGCTCGCCAGCCTACGGAAGCCGGTGGAATCCGTCGATCAACTCGTGCACGGGGACCTGTTCGGCACGGTGCTGTTCGACGGTAGCGAGGCACCCGGTATCACCGACATCGCGCCGTACTGGCGACCTGCGTCGTGGGCGGCTGCGGTGACCGTCGTCGACGCGATTTCCTGGGGAGGCGCGGACGACGCT
>NZ_LVCV01000035.1 GCF_001647195.1 Rhodococcus sp. EPR-157
TCCGCGTTCGACCCCCGAGGCGTTCCCCGGGCTGGCGCGTACTGCGGACCTGGTGCGTCTGCTTCTCTAGAGGGACCTGGTTGCTCCGAAGGAGCTACTGCTCCGAAAGTCCGAGCTCGTCGAAGAACGTCGACGACGCTATCCGTGCACCCTCGGCATCTCCGCTGACGATCGCGTCCACGAGGGCGGAGTGCTCGTCGTAGTAGTCGTTGCCGTGTGCGGTGACGTGGTGGTGCATGGTCTGCCGAATGATCGGCAGAAGCGAGTCGTAGAACTCGAGATAGATGGCGTTGTGGCTGGCCGCGACGATCGCCCGATGAAATTCTGCGTCGATGGCGATTGCGTCCTCGGCGGAATCGTTCGCCCAGGATCTGTTGCGACGCTCCAGTGCGTCGGTCAACGCGCGGATGTCATCGGCATCCCTGCGTTCGGCGGCGAGAACGGCAGCGGTGACTTCGAGAGTGCGCCGCAATTCGGTCACGTCCCGATCCTGCGCGTCGGCGAAGTATTTGCCGAGTGTGCCGCCGAGGTCGGAGGTGGCCATCACGAAGGTGCCCGATCCCTGTCTGCGTTCGACCATTCCCGCGTGGGCCAAGGCTTGAACGGCCTCGCGCACTGTATTTCGTCCGGTGCCGGTGAGTTCGCACAGTTCGCCCTCGGTCGGAATTCGAGTGCCGATGGGCCATCGTTGGGTGACGATCTCCTCGCGGAGTTGCGCAGTCACCTGTGTGATCAGGCTGGAACGTTGAACTTGTTGCACTGAGCGACTCCCCGTCGTCTTTCCTGGTCTGTCGGTCAGTTTAACGCTTTGCACCAGATGATCCGGTCATCCTATGATTTCGGTTGTGAGTGCCACCGCTGCGACCGAAACCGACGACCGCGCTCCCGTCGCGCATCTGCTTCGTGGTCGGGTACTCGTCCTCGCTGCCATCGTGTTGTCCGCGCTCACGTTGCGCGCGGCGGTGACCTCGATAAGCCCGTTGTTCGGCCGGATCGGCGCAGACCTGCACTTCGGTCCGACGGTGGTCGGATTGGTCGGCATGCTGCCACCGGCGATGTTCGCCGTTTCCGGGCTGCTCACGCCGTTCATCGCGAAGCGAACGGGTCTCGAACGCGCGGCGTTGATCGCGATGCTGTTGACAACGGTCGGCATGGCGACACGCGCGTTCGCCCCGGGTACCGGATCACTGCTTCTGCTGTCCGCGGTCGCCCTCGCCGGCATGGGCATCGGCAACGTCGTGATTCCGCCGCTGGTCAAACGGTACTTCTCCGATCGGTTGGCGATGGTCAGCACCATCTATATCTGTGCGATGCAGATCAGCACGATGGTCCCACCGCTGCTCGCCGTACCAGTCGCCGAAGCCCACGGTTGGCGAATTTCGATCGGCGTCTGGGCGTTCGCCGGCCTCGCGGCAGCGTTGCCGTGGCTCGGCATCGTGCTCATGCGGCGAGATCGTGACACCACAGATGTGACGGGTGCGAAAGGCTCTGCCGCCGTGCGCGCGCAGCCTGCGGGCAAGATCTGGCGTTCGCCGTTGGCGTTGGGAATGGTCGGGATGTTCGCGATGACGTCGTTCATCACGTACGCGATGCTGACGTGGCTTCCGATGATTCTCACCGACGCGGGCATCGGTGAAGCACTCGCAGGTGCCTCCGTTGCCGCGTTCGGAGCAATGGGGCTGATCGCCTCCTTCGTGGCGCCGTCGTTGTGTGCCCGTTGGCGGAACCCGTACGGACTCGTCGTCGCAGCGGCTGTGTTCTATCTGGTCGGATTCGGCGGTCTGCACTTCTCACCGACCAGCGGTACCGTCGTCTGGGTCTGCCTCATCGGACTCGGAACGATGACATTCCCGATGTCGTTGACGCTGATCAACCTTCGAACGCGCACTCCTGCAGGATCTTCCGGGCTGTCGGGCTTCACGCAGGGACTCGGTTACGTGGTCTCGGCCGCGGGACCGCTGTCCTTCGGCGTTCTGCACACACTGTCCGGCGGTTGGGGAGTGCCGATGCTTCTGCTCACTGGATGTGTCGCGGTCCTGTTGGTCGGCGGATACGTGTGCTGCAGGCCGAGGATGCTCGAAGACACCTGGTGACACGGACCGGACCATGGTCTGTCGGTCTCACGTCCGCTCATGCGGAAACGTGAGACCAAGTTAATCAAGGGGTCACCGCGGGCAGCGCCTGCGCAACATGGCTTTTCTATCTTTGGGTCTCCCACCCGATCAGGAGGCCCATGTGACCAGCAATCCCGAGGCACCGTCAGCCGACACGGCGTCGACATCGACAACCAGGCCAGGAACAATTCCGGTATCGGTGAATCACCGCATCAGCCACTGGAACTCCGAGGACGTCGAGGCGTGGGAGGGCGGCGGTAAGGAGATCGCGAAGCGAAATCTGATCTGGTCCATCATCGCCGAGCACGTCGGATTCTCGATTTGGTCCATCTGGTCGGTCATGGTGCTCTTCATGCCGGTCTCCGTGTACGGCATCGACGCGGCGGGCAAGTTCTTCCTGGTCGCAGTGCCGACACTCGTCGGCGCGATCCTGCGCATTCCGTACACCTTCGCCACGGCCAAGTTCGGCGGCCGAAACTGGACGATCTTCAGCGCTCTCGTGCTGCTGATCCCGACGGCGCTGACCATGTACTTCATGTTGAACCCGGCGTCGTACACGACCTACATCGTGGTTGCCGCATTCGCCGGTCTCGGCGGTGGCAACTTCGCATCCTCGATGACAAACATCAACGCGTTCTACCCGCAGCGCGAAAAGGGGTGGGCGCTCGGACTCAACGCGGGCGGCGGAAACATCGGAGTGCCCGTCATCCAGTTGATCGGTCTCCTCGTCATCGCGACCATCGGCAACACTGCGCCGGAGATCGTGTGTGCTGTGTACCTGGTGTTCATCGCGGGTGCCGCTGTCGGCGCAGCACTGTTCATGGACAACCTGGACAACCAGAAGACGAACGGCCGTTCGATGATCGATGTCCTGCGGTTCTCCGACTCCTGGTGGATCGCCTTCCTGTACATCGGCACCTTCGGTTCCTTCATCGGCTTCAGCTTCGCGTTCGGCCAGGTACTGCAGATCAACTTCTTGGCAGGCTTGACCGAAGGCGCTCCTGCCACGGCCGCCCAGCAGGCCCAGGCGTCGTTGCACGCCGCTCAGATCGCGTTCATCGGCCCACTACTCGGATCGATTTCACGTCCGTTCGGTGGCAAGCTCGCCGACAAGATCGGTGGCGGCAAGATCACGTTGTACACCTTCGTCGCGATGGTCTTCTCGACCGGCATTCTCGTCTCTGCCGGGACGTGGGACGACAACACCGCAGGCGCCGCAACCGGAACCATGATGGCGCTGTTCGTCGTCGGGTTCATCCTTCTGTTCCTGCTGTCCGGTATCGGCAACGGTTCGGTCTACAAGATGATCCCCGCAATCTTCGCCGCGAAGTCGGTGGAACTGCCCGGGATGTCGCCCGAGGAACAGCAGCACTGGTCGCGCAGGATGTCCGGAGCTCTCATCGGCATCGCGGGCGCGATCGGCGCACTGGGCGGCGTCGGCATCAACCTGGTGCTCCGCGCGTCGTACTCGGGTGAAGCCAAGTCGGCGACGACAGCGTTCTGGGTGTTCCTCGCCTTCTACGTTGTGTGCTGCGCAGTCACGTACGTCATCTACCTTCGCTCACCGCGCATGATCGCTGACGGCCAGACACAATCCTCCGTCGCGGTCTGAACCTCGCTCGCACAGCCCTCGCAGTCACAAGCATTGCCCGACAGGGAATTCGGAAGGAACCGTAGATGAAGAACGCGGTGGTCGTAGGTCATGGCATGGTCGGACACCGGTTCGTCGAAGCGCTCCGCGCGCGCGACGAGGCGGCCGAGTGGAAGGTCACCGTTCTGTGTGAGGAGGCGTTGCCGGCGTACGACCGAGTCGGCCTCTCCTCCTACGTAGGCGCCTGGGATCACCGCGAACTCGCGCTGGCGGGTAACGACTACCTCGGCGACGACGCCGTGGACATGCGCATCGGGGTGCGGGCAGACAGTGTGGACCGCGATGCGAAAACAGTGACGACGTCGGTCGGTGACGTCATCGAGTACGACGCCCTCGTGTTCGCCACCGGCTCCTATCCGTTCGTGCCCCCGATCGCCGGGCACGATCGACCGGAGTGTTTCGTCTATCGAACGCTCGACGACCTGGACAAGATCCGTGCCCGCGCGGATCACGCAGGGCCAGGTGCGGTCGGCGTCGTCGTCGGTGGTGGCCTGCTCGGACTCGAAGCTGCCAACGCGTTGAAGAAGATGGGCATGACGCCGCACGTCGTCGAATTCGCTCCGCGGCTGATGCCGCTGCAGGTCGACGAGGGGGGAGGCGCATTGCTGCAGCGCCTCGTCACCGATCTCGGACTGCACGTTCATGCCGGCGTCGGAACGTCCTCGATCACCGAGAACGCGGACGGGGCCGGACTGACCGTCGAACTCTCCGATGGCAGTGTCATCGACGCCGCTCTGCTGGTGTTCTCGGCGGGCGTGCGACCGCAGGATCAGCTCGCTCGGGACTGTGGTCTCGACGTCGGGGATCGCGGCGGAATCCTGGTCGACATCGGCTGCCGTACAGCCGATCCCGCTGTCTTTGCCATCGGCGAGTGCGCGGCGGTCGAGGGGCGCTGCTATGGCCTCGTCGCCCCCGGATACTCCACGGCAGAGGTGGTCG
>NZ_LVCV01000036.1 GCF_001647195.1 Rhodococcus sp. EPR-157
CGGTGACGCGATGGCCGAGACGCCGGGGGCACTCGAGGTCGTCTTCAGCGATGCACCGAAGGGGACGTACTCCAAGCTCGTCGTCTCGGACGACGCCAAGACACTCCTCGGTGGCATTCTCGTCGGTGACGCCACCGCATACTCACTGCTCAGGCCCCTGGTCGGCCGCGAGCTTCCCGGCGACCCAGGTGCGTTGATCTCACCGGCGGCCGAGCAGGTCGGTATCGGCGCGCTACCCGACGACGCGGAAATCTGCTCGTGCAACGGCGTCACCAAGGGTGCGATCTGTGGCGCCATCTCCGACGGCGCCTGCGATGTGGCGTCGGTCAAGAGCTGCACCACCGCCGGAACGACGTGTGGTGGCTGCCTTCCGTCGATCAAGCAACTCCTGGCGGCATCGGGAGTGGTGATGTCGAAGGCCCTGTGCGAGCACTTCGGCCAATCTCGGGCAGAATTGTTCGAGATCGTGCGCGCGACGAACACGAGAACGTTCTCCTCGCTGATTGCCAAGTACGGCACAGGGACTGGCTGTGACATCTGCAAGCCGGTAGTCGCGTCGATTCTGGCATCGACCTCCTCGGATCACATTCTGGACGGCGAACAAGCATCGTTGCAGGACACCAACGATCATTTCCTGGCCAACATTCAGAAGAACGGAACGTACTCCGTCGTCCCGCGTATGCCCGGCGGGGAATGCACTCCGGAGCAACTCATCGTCATCGGTGAGGTAGCGCGCGATTTCGGTCTGTACACCAAGGTCACTGGCGGACAACGAATCGACATGTTCGGCGCACGCGTCGATCAGCTACCCGCCATCTGGAAGAGGCTCGTCGATGCAGGCATGGAATCCGGTCAGGCGTACGGCAAGTCGCTGAGAACGGTGAAGAGCTGCGTCGGTTCCAGTTGGTGCCGCTACGGCGTTCAGGACTCGGTCGGGATGGCTGTCGACTTGGAGAATCGCTACCGGGGACTGCGATCGCCGCACAAGATCAAGTTCGGAGTCTCAGGGTGTGCCCGCGAATGTGCGGAAGCGCGAGGCAAGGACGTCGGCGTCATCGCGACCGAGGGTGGTTGGAACCTGTACGTCGGAGGTAACGGTGGCCAGTCGCCCAAGCACGCGCAGTTGCTCGCATCCAATTTGGACGACACAACGCTCGTCAGCTACATCGACCGCTACCTGATGTTCTACGTGCGGACTGCGGACCGCCTGCAACGTACGGCGCCGTGGCTCGACTCTCTCGACGGTGGCCTCGAGCACCTCAAGGCCGTCGTCTGCGACGACAGTCTCGGCATCGGTGCCGAGCTGGAAGCCGACATGGATCGGCACGTGGCCGGGTACAAGGACGAATGGGCCGGCGTGCTCGAAGACGAGGAAAAGCTGGGCAGGTTCGTATCGTTCGTCAATGCCCCGGGCGAACCCGACCCGACGATCGCGTTCGACGACAGCGGCGAGCGCAAGGTTCCGGTTCTCATGGGGATGCCGAAAATCGGCGCCTGAGGCTCCCGAACCGGCTCGATCGCGAAATCGCGCGCATGTGCACACCCGGGTAATGACCACTTAACGACGAAGAAACATCGGCAACGTGCAATAGCACCAGGAGGTCCACGATGACTGTTATCGATAACCGGACAAACACCACCGCCCAGTCGAACGCCACGCACACAGCCCGTGAGTGGACAGCCGCATGCACCTTGGAATCCTTGGTCCCCGGCCGGGGCGTCGGCGTGCTCCTTCGCGGTGGAACTCAGGCGGCATTGTTCCTGCTTCCCGGGGGAGCTCTGTTCGCAGTCGGAAACATCGATCCGTTCGGTCGAGCCGCAGTGATGTCGCGGGGGATCGTCGGCGATCGCGGCGGTGAGCCCACCGTTGCTTCGCCGTTGCTCAAGCAGGTGTTTTCACTTGTCGACGGTCGATGCCTGGACGACGACACCGTCGGTCTCGGATCGTTCGAGACCGAGTTGGTCGACGGAGTCGTCTACGTGCGCGGCGCAACACCATGAAGTACACCGCCGAGCCGAAACCGGGGTCCACGACGTGACCCACACATCCGGGGAACCTCTGGCGGGGTTCACTGTCGGGATAACAGCGTCGCGTCGAGCGGATGAATTCGCGACACTGCTCGAGCGACGCGGCGCAACGGTGATGCACGCGCCTGCAATTCGTATCATTCCGTTGGCCGACGATGCCGAGTTGGAACGGGTCACCGCCGCGATCATCGCCGATCCACCCCAGATTACCGTTGCCACAACGGGTATCGGCTTTCGTGGCTGGATCGAGGCAGCCGACGGTTGGGGTCAGGCGGAGGCGTTGGGCCGGGCACTGGCGTCGTCGCGGCTGCTTGCTCGTGGCCCGAAGGCGAAGGGTGCCATACGTGCCGCCGACCTGCGGGAGGAATGGAGTCCTGCGTCCGAATCCTCGGCCGAGGTACTCGAACATCTACTTGCCGAAGGTGTGGAAGGAACGCGTATCGCTGTCCAATTGCACGGTGCAACAACGGAATGGGAGCCCGTTCCGGACTTCTGCGAGGTCCTCCGACATGCAGGTGCCGAGGTGGTTCCCGTGCCGGTGTACCGCTGGACGGCGCCGGACGACGGAGCTCCGATGGACCGCATGATCGAAGCCGTTGTCGTGGGAGATCTCGACGCGATCAGCTTCACGAGCGCACCGGCGGTAGCGTCGCTCCTCATGCGAGCCGACGAGAACGGCGTGTTGGAGCCTCTGTTGCAGTCGATGCGCACACGAGTACTTCCCGTGTGTGTCGGACCGGTGACCGCCGCGCCGCTCGAACAGTTGAAGGTCCCCACCACCCAACCTGCGCGCGCGCGGCTCGGAGCATTGGCGCGGCACATTGCCGAGGAGCTTCCCCGCAGGTCGCGGCCGATGAACGCGGGCGGGCACGCTGTCAGCGTCCGCAGTCGATGCGTCGTCGTCGACGGTGAGGTGCGTGCGGTGTCACCGGCGGGGATGGCGCTCGTCAAGACTCTTGCCAGTCGACCCGGTCGCGTCGTCTCGCGCGAAGACCTTCTCGGTGCCTTGCCAGGCGGCGGCGACGACACGCATGCTGTGGAGACGGCAATGACGAGGTTGCGTTCCTCGCTCGGCGCGCCGAAGGTGGTGCAGACCGTGGTCAAGCGAGGCTATCGACTTGCTGTCGAACCGACGGATGCGGCCGAGGAGTGCGACGAGGCGGAGGTCGGTGCCACGGTGTTCGCACCGGTCGGCGATTGCGAAGGGAGCAAGTACTGACATGACGAAGAAGTGGATTGCCGCCGAGCCGACTCTTGTTCTTGTCGCGCACGGCACGCGAAACCCGCGAGGCGTGGAAATGATCGCGGCGCTCGCCGAAGCTGTCAGTGCCCGGGTGGGAACGACGCGCGTCGCGTTCGTCGACGTCCTCGGGCCGTCGCCCGCCGAGGTGCTGCGCGAACTATCCGGGCCGGCCGTCGTGGTTCCCGCGTTCCTCGCATCGGGTTATCACGTGCACACAGACGTCCCGCGGGAAGTGATAGCCAGCCAGCATCCGGCGACGACGGTGACGCGGGCACTGGGTCCGGATCCTGTGTTCGCGCGTGTGATGGTGGAGCGTTTGGCGCGCGCCGGGTGGACGTCGGGCGACGCCATCGTCTTCGCCGCGGCGGGATCGTCGGACGAACGTGCATTGCTCGAAAACCGGCGCGCTGCGGCAATGCTCGCCGACCTCACCGGTTCGCGGGTCGGTATCGGATACGCGGCGACAGCTCGGCCGTCGGTTCCGGATGCGGTCGATGCCCTCCGCCGGGACGGTCACGAGCGGGTGTTCATTGCATCGTATCTTCTCGCGCGCGGACTGTTTCACACACGCCTGGCCGACGCGGGCAGCGATGGCGTCGCCGAGCCGATCGGGTTGCACCCGGACGTCGTGGACTTGGTGGCCGCACGTTTTCGAGATGGTGCACACGCGGTCGCGGAGCACGCGCACTCAGCGAGGCAGTAGCAGCAGCTCCACCGGCGCCCCGGGTGTGTGGTCGGCCGAAATCAGTGCCAGCGCATCATGAAAGACGAGATCGAGTAGATGCGCGGTGCGAAGATCGCGTTGGGCGCGCCACAGTGCGCCGTCACGTCTGACCGGCACGATACGGCCGGTCGGCTCAGCGGCAGAATCATCGGCCAGGTATCCGAGTACCGGAGGCGGTGTGGTTCGCGCGGTCAACGCGTCGACCACGGCCGGTGCGGTCAGCATCACCGTGCTGATCGCTGCCAGAGGGTTTCCGGGGAGACCGAGCACGACGATTCCGTTAGGTAGTACCGCTGTGATCTGCGAACCTCCGGGACGCACGCGCGTGCGGTGCACGACGATGTCGGCATCGGCGCGGGCGAGCGAGCGCCGAAGTTGATCGGCTGCGCCGCCACCCGTCGCGCCGACGATGATCACGACGTGTGCCGCGCTCGGCTGCTGGAGGAGGTTCTCGAACGCGGTCGGGGAATCCTGTAGATGGACGGTGTCGAGCACGTCTATCCCACAGAAGGCAAGGTAGGTCGGTAGCACCGAACCGATGCTGTCTCTGGTCTGGCCGGGTTCTAGCACTCCGTCTGATCGAATTTCGTTTCCGCTCAATGCAATTCGAGCGAGAACGGGACCGCGTACGGTGAGGTTCTCGACCTCTGCGCTGAGTGCGACGGACGCTACTGCGGGGCTTACGTGTGTTCCGGGGGCGACCAGTTCGGTGCCGGCGGCCCAGTCCTCGCCTGCTCTTCGGGTGTCGTCTCGAACGGGTGAACCGCCGCGTCGGATCAATCGACGCCCGTCGCGGCTGACGTGCTCGTCGCGAATCACGGAGGTCGCTCCTGCGGGGACCTGAGCGCCGGTTGCTATCCGGAGCGCATCACCGGGAGCGAGTCCGTCGTGTCCGTAGGTGCCTGCGTAGGCCACCTCCGCACGTATCGTCCATGGCGCTTCGCCACACACGGCATAGCCGTCCATTGCCGAAATATCCACCGGCGGAAGCGGCTCGACCGCGACGAGTGGCTCGCTCAGTGTCGAACCGAGTGCCGCGTCGGGTGCGACGGCCCTCGGAGAGAGTGGGCGAATCCGTTCGCGAATCAATTCGCGTGCCTGTTCTGCGGTTGGTACGGGTTCGTCGGGGGAGCGGGCCGCGAGAAGTTCCCTGGCGAGCTCGAGGTCGGCGACAGTGTCGCAGTCGCCGACGGATTCGATCGTGGTCACCGCGTGATCGTCCGGGAGGATCGACCTCATCGCGAGATCGGATGTGTCGGGCACGGCGGCGAGCCTTCGACTCAGATCGTCTGCGCGCCACGCCCCGAACAGATACTGGGTCCGTCCGGTGTCGTCCTGGGCGAACACCGCAGAATGCGACTTCAACTGCATGAGCAGCGATTCCACTGCTTTGCCGTCGACGAAGGGGAGATCTGCGGCAAGAACGAGGACGATTGCTGCGTCGGAATCGGGCATGGCCGCCAACCCTGCAGCGATCGCGGCGACGGGGCCGGCTCCGGCAGGCGCCTCGCGAGTCTGAACGATGTCCGATGACAACTCCGGGCGATGCGGTCCGACTACGACGATGTGTCGAGATCGCGCGGCTGCGTCGATTGCTCTCTGTACGAGACTGATTCGGCCTACCGTCAGTGCGGGCTTGTCCATCCCACCCATTCGGCGGGCAGAGCCGCCGGCCAGGATCACCGCATCGACCGTGAAGTCCGGCGAGTGCTCGATCACGTCGGAAGCGGTATGTTCTGCAGGCGGACCTGACCCCGAGCAATTGTTTTCCCGCTGTCCCCCGCGGTCACGGTCACGAGCCACAGCTGCTGAACGCGCCCCTGCTGCAACGGTTCCGCAATCACCTCGACTCGTCCACCCTTGCTCGCTCGCAAGAAGTCCGTCGCGTTGTGGACGCCGACAGCGAATTCGCCGCGGTCCTTGACCGCCTCGCTAGCGCCGATACTTGCCGCCGATTCGACTGCCGTGGTGTAGACGCCGCCGTGCACGACGCCCCACGGTGTGAAGTGCTGTTCGGACAGCTCGATGTGGCCGACCACGCGGGTTCCGGACACTTCGTCGACGACCAGGCCTGCGGCTGCCACGAATGGACTTGCCTTCGACAGCGCGTACTTCGCGGTGGGGCGAGGATCGAACTGTCCGAGGTTCATACCTCACCAGGTTAGTGGGCGAGTTCAGTCCGGTACACGACGGCTGCGTGGAGGGCCGTCGAGCCCGCACCTGCCGCCTCCCCGGACGATGAAGGGAAGCCGTGCCAGTGAGGCTATTCCGAGTGCTAGGAGCAGTCCTGTGATCAACATGTGTCAATATTGGACTGCGATTGGTCGGACAATGCCAGTCCTCTGTGGCAAAGTGGTCTGATGACGATCGATCGGAAGCAAACCGCTGTGTTCGATGCAGCTGTGTTCGATGCGAAGACTCTGGCGAAGCTGGTGGGGGTGATCGAGGTCGATGGGCAACCGCTGTACCGCGGAATCGCCGACGGTCTTCGGCGCGTCATCGCTGACGGTTCCATCGGTACCGGAAGCCGACTTCCGCCCGAACGCGCGCTGTCGCAGGCTCTGGGCGTCAGCCGTGTCACCGTCACGTCTGCGTACCGGGAGTTGCGTGAAAAGGGTTGGGCAGAGGCGGTACACGGCGCTGGAACATTCGTCGCGAGTCCGGCCGAGGAGACATCCTGGGGAACGATGATGCTCCCGCCCTCGGCCGGCGTCCTGGATTTCGTCAACGCCGCCCCCGAGGCATCGCCGTTTCTTCCCGACGCCTTCGCCGGGGCGATCGGCGCGCTCGATTCGGTTCTACCCGGGCACGGCTATGCCCCGACCGGAACTCAGGCCCTGCGGACGGCGATCGCGGCCCGCTACACAGTGCGCGGCCTTCCTACCTCGCCGGATCAGATCATCGTCACGGCGGGCGCGGGTGATGCGGCTCACCTGGTGTTCGAGACCTTTGCACGCCCGGGAAATCGCGTTCTCATCGAGCATCCGACCTACCCTGGCGCGGTCGAGGTGCTGGACAGTGTCGGTGCTGTGTCGGTTCCCGTTCCCATCGACGCAGCCGACCCCGATGCCTTCGTCGACGACGCGGATCGTGCCGCGCGCCAGAACGCTCCGACGTTGGCATATCTGATGCCCGACTTCTCCAATCCATCCGGCGCTCGACTGAGCGAGAATGGCCGACGGCGACTGTCCGCGACGATGGCGAGGCACGGGATCGTGACGATCGTCGACGAGGTGGCCGCCGACCTCGTGCTCGACGGCTCGGCATCGTACGAGCCCTTCGGTGTACCGACTCCCGGAACGCCGACCATCTCGATCGGATCGTTGAGCAAGACGGTGTGGGGAGGACTTCGAGTCGGCTGGGTGCGCTCCGACGTCGAGCTCGTGTCGCGAATGGCACGGACCTACGCCCGCAGGCAGCTCTCGGTCTCGATACTCGAGCAGGCAACCGCTGTGCATCTGTTGGACTCGTTCGACGACATTCTCACCGCTCGCCGGACATGGTTGTTGGGTCAGCGGGATCTGCTCGTCTCGCATATGCGTGCCGAACTTCCCGACTGGGACTTCAGGATTCCCGACGGGGGACTGTCGCTGTGGTGTTCACTGCCGGACGGAACGAGCACGCAGGACGTGGTGCGTCGCGCCGCGTCGCGCAATCTGCTCCTGGCCGCCGGCACCCGATTCGGCACCGGATACGCATTCGACGACAAGCTCAGGGTGCCGTTCACGCGCCCTTCCGGCGAACTCGGCAGGGCTGTACGGATACTGGCGGAAACCTCCTCCGGTGCTGCGGGGGAAGGTCATCCCGTCGAACCGGCGGAACTGGTGGTGTGATCGTCGTCGAAGGAAAACCGCACCGCAGCAAGGTCGACGCGTCCGTCGTGGTGGGGGACGCCCTCGCTCGCGAGCCGTTCGAGCTGACGCGTCGCCAGGTGGGCGGCCGGCTTCCCGCTCGCAGACAGAACCCGATGCCAGGGTAGGTCGGCCGAGTCGGTGCGCATGATCCACCCGACGATGCGCGGACTCGACAGCCCACCCGCGGACGCAATGTCACCGTATGTACTCACCCGTCCCGCCGGTATCGATGCGACGAGCTCACGGACCCGGTCGACCTGTCCTTCCGTGATCGGCGCCATCTACAGCAGCTCACGCACCAGTTCGGCGACCTCTGCCGGCTTGGCCTGGGCGACCATGTGGTCGCAATCGAGTTCGACGACTTTCAGTTTGTCTCCGAGGCGATCCTGCAGCGCAGTCTTGAATTCCTCGCTGACATAGGGCGGCTGAACGCGCATGGCCTGCACCAGAATCGTCGGTGTTCCCGCGGGCGGGACGACGAGAGGGTGAGCCATTTCTCCCCAGGAAGCGACGACTGCGGGGGTCGAGATTCGCCAGCTGACGCGTCCGTTGTCGGCGTCGATCAGATGATCGTCGACTTCTCGTTCCAGCAGAGCCGTCGGAACGTCCGCCCATGCGCCGTTGAGTTTTTCGGATTTCGCTTCGGCAGCGTCGGTGTAGTCGGGGAACTTCGCCGTCAACCCGGCGACCTCGAGCAAGTCGGCAGCGTCCAGCTCGATCGCGGGATCGAGAAGAACGAGTCCGCGAACCAGTTCAGGATGCTGGACGGCGAGGTGTACTGCAATCGCACCGCCATACGAGTGACCGACCACGAGGACCGGGCCGCGGGCATTGTTCTCCAGCAGCGACCGGAGTCCCTCGACCTGCGCGGCGATACCCCATGGCGGTACCCACGGCGACCGGCCGTGGCCGATCAGGTCGGGGGCGAGGACGCGAGCTTCGGGTAGATGGTCTTCCGCGAGGTGGGCCCAGCGGGCACCGTGCCCCGTCATCCCGTGAACGGCAAGTATCTCGGGGCCATCGGCGGGGCCGTACGTGTGAAAGTTCAGTTCTGGCACGGTTCAACTATGCCTTAAGTCGGCACCAGCGCGATCGGGGACGGGTTCCATGGACGGTGAAGCAACCTGGCCACCCCTTGTGCCGACCCAGCACCCTTTTTGCCGACCCAGCACCCCGGCTACGACGCGAGCGGATGGCCAAGCTTTGCAGAAACGGTGCCAGCTCCACAGTCCAGCTCCCACGGCGCGAACTCCCTCGGTGCCAACTCCTACTGTGCCTCGATCGCATCAGCTCTGATGACGCCGAGACCGACTCTGTCGGTGGGCCGTGATGCAATCGTTCCATGATCTCAGGCGGCTCCGTGGGCAGCACGACGGGCGGAAAGCATGGCGGTGCAGCCACGCTCGTGCGCGCCCCGAAGGTGCCTGCACGCCGCCGCACCTGGGACGGGTCGGCGGCCCGTCTGTTGGCTGCCGACACGGACGCGGTCACGGCGGCAGCAGTCGGAGCTGCAGCCTGGAGGCCGTGGCAGGTCATCGGTGGCCCGGGGACTGGGAAGTCCTCGCTGGTCGCCGACTACGCGGTGTCGAGAATCGTCACGGGTGATCCCGAGTCCGTACTCGTCCTCACGCAGTCGAAGCGCGCAGCGACGGCAATGCGTGAGCAGATCACCGGCGGTCTCTTCGCGGGGGAGCACGCGATGCGCGCCACACGTGAACCGCTCGTTCGAACTGTGCACTCCTATGCTTTCGCGGTGCTGCGTCTGCAGGCAGCCATCTACGGGAATCCGCCACCGCGGCTGCTGACCGGAGCCGAACAGGACGCCGTCGTTCGTGAAATGCTGCGCGGCGATATCGAGGACGGCGCACCCGATTGGCCGGATCGTCTGCGGCCGGCTCTCGGAATGACCGGCTTCGCCACGGCGGTGCGAGACCTGATGCTGCGCGCCGCCGAGCGGGGAATCGGACCGGAGGATCTCGTCAAACTCGGGCGCGCGCACTCGCGTCCCGAATGGGTGGCGGTCGGGAAGTTCGCAAGTCGCTACGAGCAGGCAATGCTGCTGCGCGGCACGGTCGGCGTCGAGGCCGCCGGTGCGTCGGCGCCCGGCCTCGACGCTGCCGAATTGATCGGGAGCGCGTTGATGGCGTTCGCCACCGACCCCGATCTCCTGCACGCTGAGCGTGCGCGCATCAGACATCTTGTCGTCGACGACGCCCAACATCTGGATCCTCAAGCGGCGCAGCTGATTCGCCTCGTCGGCAGCAGCACCGAATCCACCGTCGTGGCCGGGGACCCGGATCAAGCAGTGTTCGCTTTCCGCGGCGCCGACCCCACCTTCATCGCCGATCTTGCCGAACCGGGCGCCGAACGCCGGGTGGTGCTCGAGCGAAACTTCAGAAGTGCACCTGCGGTCGCGAACCTGACGGCG
>NZ_LVCV01000037.1 GCF_001647195.1 Rhodococcus sp. EPR-157
TGGAGGTTCTGCCGTCGGCGGCCAAGGAAGCAGCCCTCATTGCCGACGCCATGCGCCGGGCGCACCTCGTGGACGGAATGCCGTGGTCCGAGATGGCTGTCGTCGTGCGCTCGGTGCCGCGCGTCGTGGCACCGCTGCGCCGTGCACTGCAGGCCGCAGGCGTCCCGATCGTGACACCGGCGTCGGAGCTTCCCCTGCATCGTCAGCACGGCACAGTTGGTCTGTTGCTGGTTCTTCGGGCTCTCGTCGACCCTACGTTCGACGGTGAGGACGCTCTGGCGTTGCTGTCCGGACCGATCGGTGGCGCCGACCCGGTCGCACTCCGTCGGCTCCGTCGCGGAGTACGGCGAGCCGAGCTTGCCTCGGGTGGTGAACGTGACTCGGCCGAATTGTTGCGACAGGCCATCGCCGCCGTCGGTGCGCCTGCCGAAACCGGCGGCACGCGGGCTGGGTCCGCATGGATCGCGGCATTGTCCGACGTCGAATCCGCTCCGCTCCGCAAAGTTCTCGGGGTCGTGCGCAAGGCGCATGCAGTAGCTCGCCGGGGTCGCGGCGTAGAAGATGTGCTGTGGGCGGCATGGCAGGCGTCAGGGCTCGAGAAGCGGTGGTCCTCGATGTCGACGTGGGGAGGGTCGGCCGGAGCACAGGCAGATCGGGACCTCGATGCGGTCGTGGCACTGTTCGAATCCGCCGCGTCGTACGTCGACCGTCTGCCGCAGGCGCGACTGGCAGGGTTCGTGGATTACATATCGCAGCAACAGATTCCGACGTCCAATTCCGGAAGATCTGCGGTGGCGAAAGATGCAGTGACCGTGCTCAGCGCACACTCCGCCGCCGGGCGTCAATGGGAACTCGTCGCGGTCGCCTGCGTGCAGGAGGGGCTGTGGCCAGGACTCCGAGCGCGAGGGAGTCTGCTGGGTACGGAGACTCTCGTCGACCTTGCCTCGGGAATCGTGGATGCTGGAAAGCCGCTCGACGGTACGTTGTCCAAGACTGCTCCGCTGCTTGCGGAGGAGCGGCGGCTCTTTCTTGTCGCGTGCAGCCGAGCTCGGGCAACACTCCTCGTGACGGCAGTGGATTCGAGCACCGGAGACACCGACCTGGTCCGGTCGAGGTTCCTCGATGAACTCCGCGGCATCGGGAACGACGACGAAACGGACCTCCCGCCCGAGGTCGAGCCGCAGGTCGCCGGCCGCATCCTTGCGCTTCCGATGCTCGTCGCGGAGCTGCGCAGCGTTGTATGTGATTCGACAGTCGCCGACACGGACCCGGCCAAGGCGGCACGTGCAGCCAGGCAGCTGGCCCGGCTCGCGGACGCCGGTGTCAAGGGCGCTCATCCGCGGGATTGGTTCGGCGTCGCCGGCGTCAGCACCGATGCGCCGCTGTGGACACTGGACGACGGTCCGGTCCCGTTGTCGCCGTCGACCGTCGAGCAACTGACCACCTGCCCGCTGCGATGGATGCTCGACCGGCACGGTGGCAACGACGGGTCGAACACACACGCAATCACGGGCACGCTCGTGCACACGCTGGTTCAGGCAGTGGCCGGCAAGATGCCCCCGGAGCAGGTCCGACGTGCACTCGAAACGGCATGGGATGCAGTAGAGCTCGGGTCGCAATGGTACTCGCGCCACGAATTGGATCGCACCGGGGCAATGCTCGACACCTTCGAGAAGTGGCTCGGAGGGACACGAGGCGAACTCACCGAGGCCGGAGTCGAGGTCAAGGTGGAGGGCATTCTGGAATCACGCGTCGACGGCGAACCTGCGGTTGCTCTACGGGGCCGGATCGACCGCCTCGAGCACGATTCCGACGGTCGTCCGGTGATCATCGATGTCAAAACAGCGAAGACCGTCATGTCCAAGGAAGACGCGCGCAACCACAACCAGCTTGCCACCTATCAGGTTGCAGCCGCAGCAGGAGCTATCGAAGGAGAACCGGCGAACGAACCAGGCGGTGCACGACTGGTGTTCGTCGCGAAGCCGCACAACAAGGACGGTGCCACCCAGCGAGTGCAGGAGGCACCGACGCCGGAGAAGCTGCAGGAGTGGCGCGACATCGTGCATCAAGCCGCAGCAGCAACCCAGGGCCCGACATTCGCGGCTCAGGTCAACGACGGGTGTAGGCATTGTCCGGTGAAATCCAGTTGCCCGGCACACGAGACAGGAAGGCAGGTGACCGAAAGTTGAGTACCGGGGTGGTCACCGGTCGGCGCCGCAGGCGCACCGATCTCGAACCGCGTATCGATCCGATCGAGCTCTCTCGCGCCCTCGGGCAGAAGCATCCGCCGACCGAGGAGCAGGCCGCAGTCATCGCGGCACCGCTCGGCCCGACTCTCGTCGTGGCGGGCGCGGGCGCAGGTAAGACCGAAACGATGGCGGCGCGTGTCGTGTGGATGGTGGCCAACCAGTTCGTCGAACCGGACAGCGTTCTGGGCCTCACCTTCACCCGCAAGGCGGCCCAGCAGCTCACTTCGCGCATCAGAATGCGGTTGGCGCGGCTTGCGGGTTCCGACGTGGTGCGTGCACTCGATCCGAGTCTGGGGCTGCGTGAACGAATCCTGACCGGTGAACCAGAAGTGAGTACCTACCACTCATACGCGGGCCGGTTGCTCACCGAGCACGGATTGCTGCTGCCGATCGAACCATCGGCGACGCTGCTATCCGAGACCGAGTTGTGGCAGTTGGCACACCGTGTGGTCAGCACTTGGGACGGCGACCTGGATACCGACCGCAATCCCACGTCGATCACCGAAGCGGTATTGGCGCTTTCCGGCCAGCTCGCCGAGCACCTTGTCGACCCCGACGACCTGCGCGTGGCGCACACCGACCTCGACCAACTCGTCCACACACTGGCCCCGGGACCTGGCCAACACGGTGGACCGACCAAATCCCTGCTGGACATGCTCGACGCACAGCACAAGCGAGTTGCGCTGCTGCCGTTGGTGGAGCGCCTCGCGCAGACTCTCCGGCGCGAAGGCGCTCTCGATTTCGGGAGCCAGATGTCGCTTGCGGCCAGGGTTGCAGCCGAGCACCGCGAGGTCGGACGTGCAGAGCGCGAGCGTTTCAGGCTCGTACTCCTCGACGAGTATCAGGACACCGGCCACGCCCAGCGGGTGTTGCTGTCCTCGCTGTTCGGTGGCGGGACCGATTCGACCCTCGCGCTCACCGCCGTGGGTGACCCGATGCAGTCCATCTATGGATGGCGGGGTGCTTCGGCCGCGAACCTGCCGCGCTTCGCGACCGACTTCCCGCAGGCGAACGGGAAACCTGCGCCACGACTGGAGGTGCTGACGAGCTGGCGGAACCCTCCGGAGGCGCTCGCGTGTGCCAACCACATCACCGCGCCGTTACGTCAGAGTGGGGTTCGAGTCCCCACGTTGCGTGCTCGCCCCGACGCAACGCCAGGCGACATACGGTTGTCCATGACCACAACGGTCGTCGCCGAGAGAGACTGGATCGCCGACCGAATCGCCGCGGAATACCGCCTCGCACTCGACGTGGACAGACCGCCTCCCACTGCAGCGGTGCTGGTACGCCGAAACTCCGACGCGGAACCCATCGCCGACGCGCTTCGCAGTCGAGGACTGCCGGTCGAGGTGGTGGGACTCGGGGGACTGCTGCACATTCCAGAGGTCGCCGATGTGATCGCGATGCTGCGACTGGTTGCCGACCCCATGGCGGGCAGTGCCGCGATGCGCATTCTCACCGGATCGCGATGGCAGATCGGTGCGGCCGATCTGCGGGCGCTCTCGCGTAGGTCGCAAGAACTGGGAATACGCGGCCGTCGTGGAACCTCCGGCAGTGTGGACGACGCAGCAGCCCTGGACGCTGCGTTGGAGAGCTCGCTACCCGGAGAGCACTCCGAGGAAGCCGGTCTCGCCGACGCCATCGCCGATCCCGGACCCGCAGAACGCTATTCCGAGAGTGGTTACGGACGGATCTGTGCGCTCGCGGCTGAAGTGCATTCGCTCAGAGATCGGATCGGTCAACCGCTGACCGAGTTGGTCGCCGACATCGAGCGGTCGATGGGAATCGGAATCGAGGCCCAGGCGCGGACTTCGATCACCGCCGACGGATCCGTCGGTCGTGAGCATCTCGACGAGTTCGCGGTAGTCGTTGCGGACTACTCGGACAACCCCACCGCGACGGTCACCGGGTTTCTGTCTTTTCTCGCGGCGGCCGAGACCGTCGAAGACGGCTTGGCTCCCGGTGAGGTCGAGGTCGCTCCGCATCGAGTCCAGGTGCTCACGGTCCATTCCGCCAAGGGCCTCGAGTGGGAAGTCGTTGCAGTCCCGCACGTATCCAAAGGCGTGTTTCCGTCTTCGACGGCATCCTCGACGTGGCTCGGTGCAATGGCCGAACTTCCTCCCATTCTGCGAGGCGACCGCGCAGTGGTGGACGTCGACGGGCACATGTCCGAAGGCGTACCCGTCCTCGGGCTGGAGAACATCTACAACCGCAAAGACCTGCAGAACGCTATCGACGCACACAAGGACGCGCTGGCTCGGCGCCGGTTGGCCGAGGACCGCCGATTGTTCTACGTAGCGCTGACCAGAACCGAACGAGTCCTGCTCGTATCGGGGCACCACTGGGACGAGACGAGTAGCAAACCCCGTGGTCCCTCGGATTTTCTGTCCGAGCTGAAGACACTCGTCGATCGTGGCGCGTCCGGGGATGACCCGATCGCTGTTGTCGACGAGTGGGCCGTAGCGCCGGAGGCGGGTACGCAGAATCCACTCGCCGCGCAGCCACATTCGGCGCTGTGGCCGCGCGATCCGCTCGGCGGCAGACGTGCAGCCGTCGAGAGTGGTGCCCGAGCGGTACTCGACGCACTGGGCCGTCCCGAGGTTCCGGACGCGCTGGAGTCTAGCGATGGGCGCGAAGACGACGACCCCGAGAACTGGGCGGCCGACGTCGAGGCATTGCTCGCCGAGCGTGAAGAACGCGCCCATATCGGCGTGCGAGTCGCGTTGCCCGAAAACCTCTCGGTGAGTCAGTTGGTCGACCTCGCCGCCGATCCCGACGCGCTTCCGTCGAGGCTTCGCCGGCCGTTGCCGTTCCCTCCGAACCCGTTGGCGCGCAGAGGAACTGCTTTCCATGCGTGGATCGAGCGTCGGTTCGGTGCTACCCGGTTGCTCGATCTCGACGAGTTGCCGGGCTCCGCCGACACAGGTGCTGCTTCCGACGTCGACCTGGAGACGTTGCAGCAGGCGTTCCTCGATTCGGAGTGGTCACTGCGAAGTCCTATCGAGGTGGAAGTGCCGTTCGAGACCTCGGTGGCCGGAACCGTTCTTCGTGGCCGCATCGACGCCGTCTTCGCCGACTCGGACGGAGGATGGACCGTGATCGACTGGAAGACGGGCAAGGAACCAACCGCGACCGAGGAGAAGTCCGTCGTCATGCAGTTGGCGGCCTACCGAATCGCGTGGGCGGAGTTGATGTCGTCCGCGCGGCCCGAGTCCGGACAGGTCCCGCTCGACATGGTGCGCGCCGCGTTCCATTACGTCCGCAGCGGACGGACTATCTCTCCGGTCGAGCTTCCTGATGCACACGCATTGGCGGCGCTGATCGAGGGAACCGACGATGTCGAGTTCGGCGGCGTCGGATGAGCGGCGCGGCCACCGACGGTCAGTCTCGTCACGGCGCGTTACGGCGAGCCTTCAGTGCTTCCGTCACCAACGGAATCTGCAGTGGAAGGCGTGCCAGCACTGCAGCTTTCGCTACCGAGGATGTTTTCGGGCTGCTCACGTACCGGCGTGCCATGTCGATGTTCGCGGGAAACACGGCCACGAAGAGGGCGGCGGCCAGCGCGCCGCCGATGCGCCGGGTACGTGGAACCGCGAGGCTCGCGGCAACGGCCAATTCCGCCACTCCTGACACCTGCGTGTACGTGCGTGCGTTGCCTGGGAGTGCCCGTGGCACCTGCATGTCGAAGAACTGTGGGCTCGTGAAATGCAGGACGCCTGCGCCGCCCAACAACACGGCCAATCTCACCGCAGCAGCCTGACTTGTGCGCTCTGTCATGGCTACACCGTGCCACACCTGCCGGGGCCGCTCGTGCTGGTGTCGGACGACGGCCGGCTACCGGCCGAAGTCGACTTTCGGGTCGGCGCGGGCTAATCGGCGAAATGGGGTTACGCTGCCTGCCGTGGAGAGTGGACGAGGTGAGTAGTCGACGTGGCAGGTAGATTGCGCGATCGCTTGACGGCCGGCGATACGCTGACCGACAAACCGGACTTCGCGCTGGTAGGTGTTCTGCGAGTTCCCGAGTTCGAATCGAGTCCGTGGCGAGCGATCTACAAGCGGGTCCTCATGGCGCTGGGGATCCTATTCCTCGCGGCGTTCGTGGTGTACCTCGACCGCGACGGCTACAGCGACAGCCAGAACGGCGAACTTTCCTTCCTGGATTCGTTCTACTACGCAACCGTGTCGCTCTCGACCACCGGCTACGGTGACATCGCCCCGATGAGTCCGTCGGCCAGACTGGTGAACATTCTGGTCATCACACCTCTGCGAGTGCTCTTTCTCATCTTGCTCGTCGGTACGACGCTGTCGGTTCTCACCGAGCGGTCCCGGCAGGCATTCAAAATTCAGCGATGGAGGCGCAGCGTGCGCAATCACACCGTGGTCATCGGTTTCGGAACCAAGGGCCGCACAGCCGTCGATGCGATGATCGGTGACGGTCTTCCAGCGTCGGAGATCGTCGTCGTCGACACGGATCAGACGGTCCTGGATTCCGCCTCGAGCATGGGGTTGGTGACCGTGCACGGCTCCGCGACCAAGTCCGACGTATTGAGGTTGACCGGCGCTCAGCACGCGGCCGCGATCATCGTCGCGACCAATCGAGACGACACAGCAGTGCTGGTGACCCTCACCGCGCGTGAGATCGCGCCGAAAGCAAAGATCGTGGCGGCAATCAGGGAAGCAGAGAACACGCACCTACTCAGACAATCCGGCGCCGACTCCGTGGTCGTGTCCTCGGAGACTGCAGGCCGCTTGCTAGGTATTGCAACCACGACGCCGAACGTGGTGGAGATGATCGAGGATCTACTCACCCCCGAGGCCGGATTCGCGATCGCCGAGCGTGAAGTCGAGCGCGACGAAGTGGGCGGATCTCCGCGGCACCTGACCGACATCGTGCTCGGCGTCGTGCGCGGCGGCAAGCTCTTCCGTGTCGGATCCCCTGAGGTGGATGCTGTCGAGGCAACAGATCGACTTCTGTACATCCGCCGCGTCGGAGAGTAGCCGGAAGCGCAAGTAGGGTCGTATTCGTGCCACGATTCGAACTCGCCTCACCACCCCTGCTCTCTCGATCTCCGTTGAACCGTGCCGAGGAGTTGCGCAAGGATTCGGCGGCTCTGCAAGCGGGTTGGTCGGACGCCGAAGTCCTGCAGGTCGACCACCGCGGTCGGCTTCGAGTCGACGAGTCAGGGCTGGTCTACACACCGGCGATCGAGGTCGCCGCGGATCCGGTTCCCGATGCTGTCTTCCTCGGTATCCACAGAGGTCGCCATCTGTGGGCGCAGCGAGTCGGCGCGCTGACCGGCACCCTCGAGGATCTCCGAACCGCGGGCGAAAATCTGGACGAAACCCAACTGTCGATTCTGACGAGCGCGCTGGCAATCTTGAACTGGCACGCCAGTGCCAGTTTCAGTGCACTGGATGGCGCCGCTACGACGCCGTCGTCGGCGGGGTGGTCCCGAACGAGCACATCGAACGGTCACGAGGAGTTCCCTAGAACCGATCCCGCCGTGATCTGCCTTGTTCACGACGGGGTTGATCGAGTCTTGTTGGCACGCGCTCCCGCTTGGCCGGAACGTCGGTTCTCGGTGCTCGCAGGCTTCGTCGAGGCAGGCGAATCGCTCGAGACATGCGTGCTACGCGAGATCAAGGAAGAGGTCGGAATCACTGTGTCCGACATCGCCTATCTGGGTAGTCAGCCGTGGCCGTTTCCTCGATCGGTCATGATCGGCTTCTCGGCGAAGGCGGATCCCGATGTCCCGCTTCGGTTTCTCGACGGTGAGATCGCCGAGGCGCACTGGTTCCATCGGGACGAGGTTCGCTCGGCGCTCGAATTGGGCGACTGGGCAAGCGACTCCGATTCCCGGTTGCTTCTGCCCGGTTCCATCTCCATTGCGCGCGGGATGTTGGAGGCCTGGGCAGCGAGCGGAAGCTGAAACTCGTCAGAGTCCGAGTGATCGCTTCACGGCTGCGAGCGTCGGGTTGGTAGCGGTCGAACCGTCGGCGTAGAGAACCGTCGGAACCACGTGGTTGCCGCCGTTCACGCTACCGACGAAGTCGGCCGACTTCGGATCATCTTCGATGTCGATCTCCGCGTAGACGATGCCTGCTTCGTCGAGCTGGGTCTTCAGGCGTCGGCAGTAGCCGCACCACGTCGTGGAGTAGACGGTCAGTGCCGTGGCGTTCTCGGATGCAGTGTCCTCGGTGGTAGTCACGTGAGGATTCAACACGGCGACGGGAACCGTTGTTCCATCTGCCCTCGATCAGCGCCGGGATGGGATGAGCGCTGGGAGGGAAAGAAGACTTGTCGGGGCCAGCTGACATGATGGACGCCATGTCTGTGGATTCGATGACCGCCGGGTTGGATCCCGAACAGTCGGCTGCCGTGGCTGCGCCACGCGGGCCCGTATGTGTGCTCGCCGGCGCCGGAACAGGAAAGACCCGCACCATCACCAGGAGGATCGCGCATCTCGTCTCGGCCGGGCACGTATCCGCCGGTCAGGTCCTCGCGGTGACGTTCACCGCGCGCGCGGCGGGGGAGATGCGCGGCAGGCTGCGCGAGCTGGGAGTCGGCGGCGAGGGTCCGCCCGTTCAGGCACGTACATTCCACGCTGCGGCGCTTCGGCAGCTCAAGTATTTCTGGCCGCAGGTCGTCGGCGATACGAGCTGGCAGCTGTTGGACCGGAAGTTCGCTCTTGTGAGCCAATCTGCGCACCGCGCGGGAGTGTCGACGTCGACCGATTCGGTACGTGATCTTGCCGGCGAAATCGAATGGGCAAAAGGATCGCTGGTCGCCCCGGAGGACTATCCGACGGTGGCTGCGCGACTTCGCCGTGAGGTGCCAATGGACGCCGCGAAGGTTGCATCGGTGTACGCAGGGTACGAAGACCTCAAGTCGCACGGCGGCGACGGAATGCTCCTCGATTTCGACGATCTCTTGTTGCACACCGCCGCAGCTCTCGAGGAGCATTCGGCGGTCGCCGACGAGTTTCGCGAGCGCTACCGCTGCTTCGTCGTCGACGAGTACCAGGATGTGACTCCGCTCCAGCAGCGGGTACTCGACGCGTGGCTCGGCGAGAGAGACGATCTGACGGTCGTCGGGGATGCGAACCAGACGATCTATTCGTTTACCGGGGCGACTCCGCGCTACCTTCTCGACTTCTCTCGGCGCTTCCCGGACGCGACTGTCGTGCGACTCGAACGGGACTATCGATCCACACCGGAGGTTGTCTCGTTGGCCAACCGGGTGATCGGTGCCGCTCGAGGACGCATTGCAGGTACCCGGTTGCAGCTGATCGGGCAGCGCCCGGCGGGACCCGAGCCGGAATTTTCCGAGTACGACGACGAACCGGCCGAAGCAGACGGTGTCGCTCGCGCCATCAAACGATTGATCTCGAAGGGCGTTTCGCCCGCGGAAATTGCCGTCCTCTATCGGATCAACGCCCAGTCGGAGGTGCACGAGCAGGCGTTGACCGAGATGCACATTCCGTACCAGGTCAGGGGTGGCGAGGGTTTTTTCAACAGACCTGAAGTGAGGCAGGGTATTTCGGCCCTCCGTTCCGCATCGGGGCGCGATGATCTTCCGGAAGAATCCAGGCTGGGCGAAGGTCTGCCCGCGCTCGTGCGTGCGGTACTGGCGCCACTCGGGCTGACCGCCACCGAGCCGTCCGGCGCTCAGGCGCGTGAGAAGTGGGCGTCGCTCGGGGGTCTCGGCCAGGTCACCGAGGAGCTTCTCGTCCAGGATCCGGAGTTGAATCTCGACACCTTGCTGGTCGAGCTGGCGGCTCGCGCCGAGGCTCGGCACCCTCCGGTGGTTCAAGGTGTGACGTTGGCATCGCTCCACGCGGCGAAGGGCTTGGAGTGGGACGCGGTGTTTCTCGTAGGTCTTGCAGACGGAACCCTGCCGATCTCCCATGCGCTGGGCAACGATCCGAGCGCCAACAACGACGCTGCCATCGAGGAAGAACGCCGACTGCTCTACGTAGGCGTCACGAGGGCGCGGGAGCACCTGCACCTGTCGTGGGCCCTCGCGCGCAACGAGGGCGGACGCAAGTCACGGCGCAGATCACGATTCCTCACCGGACTCATACCCGAGGATTCACCGGCCTCGCGCATCGCGGCTCCGCCGAGCAAGAAGTCCGGCCCCAAATGCAGGCTGTGCGGAAAGCCGTTGCTCGGAACGGCGGCGACCATGCTCGGACGCTGCGAAAGTCATCCGAGTGATGTCGACGAAGCATTGCTCGATGCACTGAAATCGTGGCGGTTGGACAAGTCTCGAGAGTTGAAGGTGCCGGCGTACGTGGTTTTCAGCGACACCACGCTGACGGCCATCGCCGAACAGCAACCCCAGGACGATCGAGGGCTGGTGGCGATTCCAGGAATCGGCGCCAAGAAGCTGGAGCGATTCGGTGAGGATGTGCTGACCGTCGTACGAGAATCGTCGACTGCGTAGCGGAGAAACCGCAGGTAGAAAATAACTTGTGCAGTTCGTACCAACAGGTTTAGTCTGTTTTCACCGCTCACGGGAGACCGCGAGTTCACTTGCCCGCATAACGAGTTCGGAACAGGAGGTGGAGAGAAATGAAGAATCAACTTTTCGTGTCGGCCGGTCGCTTGACGTCCGATGCTGTTGGTGCGCCTGATGTTCGGGTCATGCCTGTCGTCGGCAGCTCCACCTGCATCCCTACTGCGAGATTCGGTATTGCTGACGGATTTGCTGTCACCGCGCCGGGAACCGGTGGAGTCTCCCGCATTTTCGGTGACTCCATCCTCGGCGCCAAAGCACCCGCAGCCGGGAATCCGTCTGCCGCGGCAGCGGTAGCGGATGCGCTGGAGGCAGCTGCGCTGTCCCCAGCGCAGTGGTCGGCCCTCCCCGCATGCGCCTACCCAGCAGCCGCCTACCCAGCAGCCGCCAACCCCGCAGCACGTCATCGCCTCGCCCACGCGACGTCCGTGATCGAAGAACCTGCATCGAGAGAAGTCTCGACAGAGTAATTCGATTCGCCTTCCCCGGCCACGGACCCGCATACGCGGACCGTGGCCTTTTTCGTTCGGTGAGTCCCCTCGGATTCGAACGTTCGGCCCACATGGTTCGCAGAATTTTTCTTCACAACCGTAAACACGCCGTACGAAAAGTAGAGGAGACCGACGTGTCAACCGTCACGGTCCGGACGACATGCCGATACGAAGCCGAATCCGAAATCGACGCAGTGACGCTGTGTTCGATCGATGCACAGATCGGAGCAGCACAGAACGCCGGCATCGAGGTGCCGTGCCGCGCCGCAGACCCCGATCTGTGGTTCGCCGAGACCCCAGGAGAGTTGGAGCGAGCGAAGGCGTTGTGTGCCGAATGCCCGATCCGTCGTACCTGCCTGAGCGCAGCACTCGACCGCGCTGAGCCGTGGGGAGTGTGGGGCGGCGAGATCCTCGATCAGGGCGTCGTCATCGCACGGAAGCGGCCACGTGGACGTCCGCGCAAGCACCAGCAGGTCGCCTGAGCGTCCACGACGTCCACGACGTCCACATCCGGTTTCTCGGGCGAAGTCGATCAGGCTTCGTCCGAGAAACCGGGCATCCATTCCGTAAGGATCGACATATACGGCGCGTACGCGTCGAGTTGTGCGCAGATTCCAACGAGGCCACCGAGGACTCGGAAGATCATGACGTATTCGGCCGGCATGTTCAGTGCGCGGACAGTACGGAACTGCGCGCTGTCGAATTCGGTTGCAGTGCCCGCGGCCTTCTGTAGCCACGATCTGGTGAAATGAAACGAGTCGGTCCTGATCGGATCGGTGAAGGGCCGCAGATAGTCCGAGATTTCCTTGGCGGTGACCGTTCGACCCGGGATGACGAACCCGTGGTTCGTGCACAACTCGACCAAGTCGTCGAATTGTTCGTCGCGAGCCAGACGAACCATCTGTCCGAGAATGGGCGGCAGCCCGTTCGGCATCGGCGCAGTCGCGCCGTAGTCGATGACGCCGAGTCGCCCGTCGGCGAGCATCATGAAGTTGCCGGGGTGCGGATCGGCGTGCAGGAACGCAGCTCGCGCGGGAGCAGCAAATGCGAACAACACCAGAAGCTCGCCGGCAGCGTTGCGCTGTTCGGCTGTGCCGTCGGCGATGATCGACGACAGCGGGGTGCCCGTCATCCACTCCGTGACCAACACTTTGGGTGCACTCGCGACGACGCGGGGAACTGCGAACTGGGGATCGTCGGCGAATGCCGACGCGAATGCTCGTTGGCTCGCAGCTTCGATGCGGTAGTCGAGTTCGTCCTCGGTCCGCGCGATCAATTCGTCGAGCACGGGCTTGACGTCTGCGCCGGTGAAGATGGTGCTGAACGTGTTCGCGAAGCGGGACATGGTCTTCAGGTCTGCACGCAGGGCGTCGTCGGCGCCCGGATACTGGACCTTCACAGCGACGTCGCGTCCGTCGGACCATACAGCCCGGTGAACCTGGCCGATGCTGGCGGAGGCGACGGGAGTGTCCTCGAACGAGGTGAAGCGTGATCGCCACGCGGTGCCGAGTTGGCGGTCGAGAACTCGGTGGACCTTGGCAGCGGACAGAGGCGGCGCGTCGGCTTGCAGCTTGGTGAGCGCCTCGCGATACGGTTCGGCGAACTCCTCCGGTACGGCCGCCTCCATGACGGACAGTGCCTGTCCGAATTTCATTGCGCCGCCCTTGAGTTCGCCGAGAACCGAGAACAGCTGCTCGGCAGCCTTGGCGGCGAGGTCGGTATCGATTTCGTCGCGATTGCCGCCGGCCAGCTTCTTCCCGAAACCTACTGCGGCCCGGCCGGCGATGCCGATCGGGATACGGGCGAGCTTGGCAGTTCGGGCTGAACTCCGACGTGGAATGTCTGACACGCCTCCATCATGTCGGACCGAGCCGGATCTTGCCCACACCGCAGGCCAGAGCGCTAGTGACAACCATTTCTACACTGCACAGTCGCATCGGGGGTGGCGCGTCCACCTCCGGCGGTTCATGAGGTGGGCTCGTAGATCGATCTCCATCGTCGTATCGGCCAGGGGAGCGTGACGGCCGTCGACGAATGCTTCGATCTGGGCGAGCGCGACCGCGGCCGTGGCCAGCACCGTCGGCTTGCTCGCGTGACCGACTCGCCCGAGAAGCTGTGCCGACACATGAGGCCATCGTGGATCGAGACTGCCCCTGGTCAGATCTGCGCAGCGCAGGCAACTCGTGGTTCCGGGAAGAACCAGCGGTCCGACGATTCCTACGCCGTCGCGCAGACGTACCTGAAGATGCGGCGTTCTGCTACGGACCAGGCCGGTCACCACTCGCGGATCCGGTGCCATGTCGTCGGTGAGGACGGCGATGTCGGACCCCGGTTCGTTGTCGGGAACGATCAGCTGCGCCGGGGCGAGGGCCGACTGTCGAAGAGCGACGGTCGCCGACGGAGTGAGACCTGCCACGACTGCGTCGGCGAGTGGACCTCGTCCGACTATGTGCACGGTCGTGGTCTCGGTGCTCGAACCGTCTCGAACCGGTGGCTCAACAGCACCCTCGACGAGTAGTCCCGCTTCCGAGAGTTCGGCCAGAAGGGTCGACATGGAGTTGGCCGAGAGGCCCACGGTGCCCGCACACCAGATCATGTGCGCCCGGGAATGAACTCCATCGAGTCTTCGCAACAAGTCGAGTACGACGTGTGGGGCGATTCCGGACGGGGGCGTGACGAGATATGACTGCTCCGGATTCCACCCGATCCGGACGGTTCCGTCGCGCTGAGAGAAGACCGGTACCCGCAGTTTCGGTCGGCGGAGCATCGAGGTGTGCACAGAAAGGACAATGGCACAGCCGAGGTCGTCGACTGCCGGCCGCAGCGTCGGTTATCCACAGGGTGGTAGCGGCCTCGAGCAGGTGGTCGGCACAGAAAACGGGGTGTGGCGAAGAAAATCGCACACACCCCGCCACGAGCCGAAACTCAGGTTTCGTTCTCCTCGTTCTTGCCGCCATCCTCTTTGTTCGACCGCTCTCGTGCCGAACGTTCCTGCGCCTCGGTTGCTTCGAGTTGTGCGATCGGGTCGTCGAAGTTGCTCGAACCGCCGCCGACGACGCCGTCGATGAAGCTTGCCGGATCGTCGAGGTCGGAGGACACGGGCAGGAGGTCGGGATGCGCCCATACTCCGTCTCGTCCGTCGATTCCTGCGGCCGACGTGAGAAGGCGCCACAGCGCGCCTGCCTCACGCACTTTGCGCGGACGAAGCTCGAGACCGACCAACGTCGCGAAGGTCTGCTCGGCCGGGCCGCCCGACGCGCGGCGCCGCCTGATGGTTTCGCCGAGGGCGATTGCACCGGGCAGCCTGTCGCCCAGCGCGTCGGCGACTACGGTCTCGACCCAGCCCTCGACCAAGGCGAGGAGTGTTTCCAGCCGTTCCAGCGCTTGCTTCTGCTCCGGTGTGGTCTGCGGTTCGAACGAGCCTTGCTGGAGGATTTCCTCGATCTTCGACGGATCGGTCAGCGAGGCGGGGTCGAGCCCGGACGCCGCTTCCTCGATTGCCGAGAAGTCCATGCGGATTCCTCGGGCGTATTCCTCGACGGTCGCCAAGACGCGCTGACGAAGCCACGGAACGTGGCTGTACAGCCGTTGGTGAGCAGCCTCCCGGGCGGCAAGGAACACCAGCACCTCGCGCTCGGGCTGTTCGAGGCCCTCGGTGAATGCGGCGATGGCCTCGGGCAAGAGCGCCGAGACACCGCTCGGACCGAGTGGAATACCGATATCGGTGGAGGTGAGCACCTCTTTGGACAGTTGACCCAGTGCTTGGCCGAGCTGGGAACCGAAGGCCATGCCACCCATCTGTGTGAGCATGCCCATCATCGGCCCGGCCATCTGTTGGGCTTCCGGGGGCAGTCCGGCGGTCCACATTCCGGAGATCTGCTCGGCGACCGGGTCGCAGAGGCGCTTCCAGGTGTCGATCGTGTTGTCGAGCCAGTCGCCTGGGTTCCACGCCGCAGTCTTCGACGCACCGGCAGGCAGCGTCGTGGACCCGTCGAGCCAGAGTTCCGCGAGATGCGCTGCCTCGGCGACGGCATCGGCTTTGCCCGCGCCGACAGGGGAGATGTTCCCGATCTGCTGGCGTGCCAGTTGCTTGGCGAGGTCGTAGTTGACCGGGCCCGAGGACGCCCCGCTCGCGCCCGGTGCGCCCATGCCGCTGAGCATCTGTCCGAATTGGGTGAGCATCTGTCCCAGAGCCGCGGGGTCGAATCCCTCGCCGCCGAAGCCGAACCCGCCGGGAGTGCCACCCGACCCGTCGCCGCCTTGATCCTTCTTCTTGTCGGGATCCTCGTCGGAGCCTCCGAAACCAAAATTGCTCATAGGTCAACGGTACAAGGCCCGGACGCGAACAGCACCGCTGGTGATCACGCTGACGGCGAACAGACCGAACGACGATCGCGCCGTTCGGGAGGGGTCTCACATGGTTGTCACAGTCGGCGGTTCTAATGTTTGTCGGGTGAATCGTAGGATTGCCACTCTCGTCGCCGCCTTGGTGCCCGTTGTCGTGCTCGGCGTCGTGGGAACGGTCATCACTGTTCCGTTCGCGGCCTTGGGCCCAGGACCGACCTACAACACGCTCGGCGACGCAGACGGTGCGCCCGTCGTTCAGATCGACGGAGTCGATGTCGACCCGACCACAGGGCATCTCAACATGACCACGGTGGCGGTTCGCGATCAGCTGAACATCTTCGAAGCGTTCGGCTTCTGGGCGAGCGGACGACAAGGCCTCGTCCCTCGCGAAGAGGTGTACCCGCCGGACAAGACGAAGGAAGAGGTCCAAGAGGGCAACCAGGCCGACTTCGAGCAGTCCGAGGACAGTGCGGAACTTGCCGCGCTGCATCATCTCGGCCTGCCGATCGTCCTCGTAGTCGGCGCCGTTGCTCCCGACGGACCGGCTGCTGGTCTGCTGAACGACGGCGAGCGGTTGGTGTCGGTGGCGGGCGAGCCGGTGGACTCGGTCACGGCCGTGCGCGAGTCGGTGAGCGCCCGATCGCCAGGAGACACCATCGACATCGTGGTGGAGAAGGACGGCATCACGCGAACCGAATCGATCGTCCTCGGCGCAAGGCCGGACGATGCCGAGCAGGGCTATCTGGGAGTGACGCCTGCCGAGGAACCGGACGTACCGTTCACGGTCAAGTTCAACCTCGCAGACGTCGGTGGTCCCTCTGCCGGACTGATGTTCAGTTTGGCGGTGGTGGACAAGCTCAGCCCGGGTGAGCTGAGCAACGGTGACTTCGTTGCCGGGACCGGCACGATCGACTCGAATGGCGTGGTGGGTCCGATCGGCGGAATTCCGTACAAGCTCATCGCCGCACGAGAGGCAGGCGCGACGACCTTTCTCGTTCCCGCGAGCAATTGCGACGAAGCGGTGCAGAACGCCCCCGATGGGTTGCAGCTGGTCAAGGTCGACTCGCTCGACGGGGCCATCGATTCGCTCGAAGCAATCGGCGTCGGTGGAGAGACGCCGAGCTGCTGATCTGCTCTTGTCCAGCTACCGAGTCGAGGTCGGTCAGTCGTCCTCGACCAGATCGAAGGTGGCGTGGAGAGCGCTGACGATGCCCGGGGCCAGGTTTTCGTAGATCAGCAGTTCGATGGGCGCGAACGGGTCCGCGTCCTCGTCCGGTTGCATCTGAAGCAGTGTCAGCGACGGTCCGTCCTTCAGCACGGCTGCGACGAGGCGACCGTCCTTGCGTTCGGGGTGGGTATGCGCGGCGTGCCGGGCCGCATCGTCGGCCGCGTCTCTGTCGGCGAGGAGCGGGACGAGCGCGTCGTCGAGTGCCGACTCGGCAGTGGGCGGCAACACGACGATCTCCTGAACGATTGCGCACCCCACGACACCTTCCGGCCAGGTGGTGGTTGCGAGAAATTCGTCGAGCGCTCGTGAGCCTCCGCTGATGTCCTCGGGGAGCGAGTGTTGCTGGATCGGAGTCAGAAGATCACCGTCGGCGAGCTCGTCGAGGAGTCCTGGTTCGGCGGCAGCCAACAGTGAGGTCGGTACGAGCGCGAACAGTTGGGGAGGCTGGTGCCATCCCTCGCTGTCGACGAAGTCGACCACCTCCCGGGCGCATCGGGCCAGGGCATCGGAGAGTGCCTCGGTGTTCGGGTCGGGGTCCACACCGTCACGGAACAGGTCGTCGCTGAAATCGCTCACCGCTGAATCATCCCATTGCTGCCGCATCTTCCCGTTGGTGCATCGGCGTATCGCGGACCGCAGCTGCGTCGGACCGTCGAGGCGCCGCCGAAGGGGTGTGAGCGAGTAGGGGATGCGTTCCGTACAGTGGTCCTCAAATCGGACACGCGACGCACGCAGTGCGCCGCGGGACCCCATCAGCGATACCTAGGTGTATCGCCCGAAGTTGGAGTGTGGCACGTGGGCATGAGGGCCCCCACCGGTCTCCCGTCGCTATCGCGGCGCGCCCGGATATTACTAGTTCTGGCCTTGGTCCTCGCAGCATTGCTGCTTGTCGGTCCTCGCCTCATCGACACCTACACGAACTGGCTGTGGTTCGGGGAGGTCGGATTCCGTCAGGTGTTCACGACCACTCTGCTGACGCGACTCGTGCTGTTCCTGATCGCCGGTGTGCTCGTGGGCGGTGTCGTTTTCGTGGCGCTGCTGCTTGCTTACCGCAACCGTCCGGTGTTCGTTCCCGTTGCCGGGCCGAATGATCCGATCGCGCGATACCGCACGACGGTCATGAGCCGGCTGCGGCTCTTCGGAGTCGGGATTCCGTTGGCATTCGGTTTCATCTCCGGTCTCATCGCGCAGTCCAACTGGGTGACGGTTCAGCTGTTTCTGCACGGTGACGATTTCGGAGTCACAGATCCGCAATTCGGATTGGACATCGGTTTCTACTCGTTCGACTTGCCGTTCTACCGGTTCGTGCTGAACTGGCTTTTCGTGGCAACGTTGATCGCGTTCTTCGCGAACCTGTTGACACAGTATGTTTTCGGCGGAATTCGACTTGCGGGCCGCGAGGGTGCGCTGACGCGTGCCGCGCGAGTCCAGCTGGCCGTGTTGGCCGGTGCGTTCGTGTTCTTCAAGGCCATCGCTTACTGGCTCGACCGATATTCCTTGCTCTCCAGCACTCGGAAGGAACCGACCTTCTCCGGTGCAGGCTTCACCGACATCAACGCAGTACTGCCCGCAAAACTGATTCTGCTGGCAATCGCATTGATCTGTGCTGCAGCGTTTTTCGCCGCGATCTTCCTGCGTGACCTACGGGTCCCCGCGCTCGCGACAGCATTGCTCGTGCTGTCCTCGATTCTCGTCGGCGCTGTGTTCCCACTGCTGATGGAGCAGTTCTCCGTACGTCCGAACGCTGCGGAGAAGGAGCGCGCCTACATCGAGCGAAACATCACTGCGACCAGGGATGCATACAAGATCGGCGACGACGTCGTCGAGTACCAGGACTACTCCGGCGAGGGATCGCAGAATCCACGCGAGAGCCAGGCGGATATCACGACCATCGCCAACACGCGTTTGCTCGATCCGAACGTGCTGTCGAGAACCTTCACTCAGCAGCAGCAGCTGAAGAACTTCTTCGGTTTCCCCGAGACGCTCGACATCGACCGCTACGAGATCAATGGTCAGCTGCAGGATTACATCGTCGCTGCGCGTGAGCTGTCCCCGGAAAGTCTGACGGGCAACCAGCTGGACTGGATCAACCGCCACACGGTGTACACCCACGGCAACGGATTCGTCGCAGCGCCTGCGAACCGAGTGAACGCTGCAGTGCAGGATCCCACCTCCGAGGGTGCGAACAGCAACAGTGGTTACCCGATCTACACCGTCAGCGACATTGCGTCGGAAGGGACCGAACAGGTCATCCCGGTCGACCAACCCCGCATCTACTACGGCGAGGTCATCGCGCAGGCCGATCCTGACTATGCGATCGTCGGAGCAGCCGAGTCCGGCGACCGCGAGTACGACACCGACGACTCGAACTACACCTACACCGGTGCAGGTGGTGTCTCGGTAGGCAACTGGTTCAACCGACTTGCCTTCGCCGCGAAGTACGGTGAGCGCAACATCCTGTTCTCCAGCGCGATCGGCAACGATTCCAAGCTTCTGTTCAATCGTGATCCACGGGATCGAGTGCAGAAGGTTGCGCCGTGGCTGACCACCGACACCGACTCGTACCCGGCGGTCGTGGACGGCAAAATCGTATGGATCGTCGACGGATACACCACATTGGAGAACTACCCCTACGCTCAGCGTGCGTCCTTGGACGGACTCACCGTCGACAGCGTGGAGCCGACGACGGGTAGACCGCTTCCGCGAGAAGAGGTCTCCTACATCCGCAACTCCGTCAAGGCGACGGTCGACGCGTACGACGGCACGGTGACGCTCTATCAGGTCGACGACAACGATCCGGTCCTGAAGGCATGGATGGGCGTGTTCCCGGATTCGGTTCAGCCCGAATCTGCGATCTCGGACGAACTCCGTTCGCACTTCCGCTACCCGGAGGATTTGTTCAAGGTTCAGCGCGAGATGCTGGCGAAGTACCACGTGGACAACCCGAACGAGTTCTTCACCAACAACGCGTTCTGGTCCGTTCCGAGCGACCCGACGAGCAACAGCGGCGCGGGCAGTGAGTTCAACCAACCTCCGTACTACGTGCTGATCGGCGACCCTGACACCGGAGAGCCGTCGTTCCGCCTGACGAGTGCCATGGTCGGGTTCAACCGAGAGTTGTTGGCGTCGTACATCTCGGTCCGATCCGATCCGGAGGACTACGGGAAGTTCACGATTCTGCAGCTTCCGACCCAAACTCAGACTCAGGGTCCGCAGCAGGCGCAGAACTCGATGACCTCGGATGCGCGTGTGGCGTCGGACAGAACGCTGCTCGAGCAATCGAACGAGCTGCAGTACGGCAATCTATTGACGTTGCCCATTGCCGACGGAGGAATTCTGTACGTCGAGCCGTTGTACACCTCACGGAAGAATGCTTCGACGTCCACCTTCCCGCAGTTGACGAAGGTGCTCGTCAGCTATCGCGAACCGGGCTCCGAAGGCGGCGTTCGCGTCGGTTACGCAGCCAGGTTGTCGGAGGCGCTCGATCAGGTCTTCGGCTCGGGAACGGGTACTGCTGCTACCGCTCCCGGCGGTGAAGCTGCCGATCCGCAGCCGACAACGGAGACGACACCTCCGGCGAGCGGGACTCAGGGCGGTACGGAAGCGGCGCCTGCTGCACCTGCACCAGCTCAGCAGGGTCAACCGACGGCAGCGGAGGTGCAGCGGCTCAACTCGGCTCTCGCCGAAGTCAGGTCGGCGCAGCAAAGCGGCGATCTCGGCAGGCTGGGCGACGCGTTCGATGCGCTCCAGGAAGCTATCAACGCGTACAACGCCAACTGACGTTCGACCCGGTACGGCAAAGCGCCCGCCGTCACTTCACTGAAGTGACGGCGGGCGCTTCGTCTATGTGCCGGTCAGTCTAAAAGACCTCGAGCTAGCGGCCGATCGACGCGAGAACAGGTGCGTTCGCGCTGACGAGCTGCTCGAACTGAGCGCTCAGGCCGTACTGAGCGGCGAGCGCGGAGGCGGCGTCGAAGCCCTGCTGCGCTGCTGTGGTTGCCTGCTCGGCTGCCTGCTGGGCCGGCGCCTGGTACTCGGGAGCGACGGGTGCTGCCGGTGCTGCAGGTGCTGCCGGTGCTGCCGGTGCCTGCTGGACGGGAGCCGCGGGAGCTTCTTCGGGCTCGGAAGCCGAGGTGCCGGTGGTCAGGTTCTTGCCACAGGTGGGCCATGCGCCGGGGCCCTGGCTCTGCAGGGTGTTCTCTGCGACGCGGATCTGCTCGGCCTTGGAGGCGTTGTGCGGCGATCCGCTGCCACCGTTCGCGGTCCAGGTGCTCTGCGAGAACTGCAGGCCGCCGTAGTAGCCGTTGCCGGTGTTGATGTTCCAGTTGCCGCCGCTCTCGCACTGTGCGACGCCGTCCCAGTTGTGCTCGGCTGCGCTGGCGGTACCCACGGACAGGCCGAGGGGGATCGCTACGACGGCGCCTGTGACGACGGCCCATCCGAGTGCACGCTTGGCGAAATGTGTTTCTGTGGTCATACGGGGTGAATCCTCTCCGCGCTTGCCGTCGCAACCAGCCGTAGGACACTCGACTGCGAGTGTGCGTCCTGTGCACCTGTTCGAGAGGCCGTCCCGAGGAGGTGCGGCGTCGTACGTGTTGCGGCTCTGCCCCCGTGCGTTTCGGGGATCCACTCCCGCGGGGCAGAGCAATGCAGCGGCGGGGGTGGTACTGACCCTGTGTTTTAGGGCCGACCGTGAAGGTAGTCGAGGAATTCGGTGACGTCACACTAAGATTTGGGAAAGAAGCAATCCACATTGTGGGACTGAAGGCAGCATTTCGCCTGGTGGGCGGACCTCGGTGTGTATTCGTATCCCGTTCGTTACAGGTCCGTTATGTGGGATGTATCACCTAAAATTTGTGATGCGGGGCACTGAAATCGAGGGCGGTCGACCGGTATCCCGCCCGTCGCGGCGCGCGCCCAGCGGCATGTTCGCTTGCTGTACATGCGATTTGCAATCAGTCGTTGCCGTCGGGTAACTTCGTGTCTTGCAGCGCGGGGTGGAGCAGCTCGGTAGCTCGCTGGGCTCATAACCCAGAGGTCGCAGGTTCAAATCCTGTCCCCGCTACCACTAGTTCGAGGTCGGTACTCATTCGAGTACCGACCTCGAACTCTTTTGGTCGTCGAACACGTTCGCATGTGCGTACCTGAAGCCGCTCCACGATCCAGAAGATCATCGAGTCACCGCCGCGCCTTGCGCGAATGACTCGATGATCAGCTCCCAAGAGCGTCTAGGTGTCGCTTGCGGTTGTATCGGGGGTGTCGTCGTCCTCGGGCACGTCGGCTGTCAGGTCGACGGTGTCGCCACCTTCGAGGACGGTCAGCTCCTGCTCGGCCTCGGCGATCAAACCTCTGGCTTCGTCCTTGATCTTCTTCGCCCAATCGGACATTCTGCTGCTCTCCTCCGCGTCGACCGTGTACCTCATTCTCTACCAGGTCGTCCCGGTGAGTGACGGCGGTCCACTAGAGTTCGCCGAGGACGCGCCGCAGGATCTTTCCCGTCGCGTTGCGGGGAAGTTCGTCGACGAAAACGATGTCCCGTGGCACCTTGTATCTGGCGAGATGTTCCTTGACGTACGACCGGATCGCGTCGGCATCACGGGGCGAACTCGCAGTCGGCACGACGAACGCCTTCAATCTTTGTCCGAATTCCGGGTCGGAGTCGCCGAGCACGGCTGCCTCGATGATGTCGGGATGCTCGGCAAGCAAGTTCTCGACTTCCAAGGGGTACACGTTCTCGCCCCCGGAGACGATCATGTCGTCGTCGCGGCCGTCGACGAACAACAAACCGTCGGCATCGAAATGGCCCACGTCGCCCGTCGACAGCATCCCGTCGATGCGTTCCTTGTCGCGGCCGTCGGTGTAGCCGGAGAAGCTCAGGCCGCTCGCGACGAAGATGCGTCCAACGGCACCTGCTCCGCGGACGGGATTGCCGTCGCTGTCGAACAATTCGACCCGGCAAGTGACAGGCGGCCTGCCTGCAGTTCCGGGCGCGCGTTCGAGGTCCTCGGGTGTGGCGACTGTTGCGACTGCAACCTCGGTGGAGCCGTAGAGATTGTGCAGGACAGGCCCGAATGCTGCGGCTGTTCGGCGGCACAGCTCGGGCGAGATCGCCGAACCGGATGCGAAGAGAATCCGAAGCGAGGATGTGTCGTAGGACGACAGTGTGTCGGCAGGCAAGTCGACTATTCGCTGCAGCATCGTCGGTACCAGCACGAGAGAATCTGCTCGGTATCGCGCTACGAGCTGCATCGTGTTCGCAGGATCGAACTTCCGATGCATCACGACCGTGTTGCGCAGAGCGAGCGCCAACGCGAATTGGGACAGCCCGGTGCCGTGGAAGATCGGCGCTGACATGATCATCGTCTGGTCACGTCGCAGCGGGACGCGGTCGAGGAACTGAGCCGAAGCGAGCGGTGAGGTATGTTCGCGCGGTGCGCCTTTCGGCGTTCCAGTGGTGCCGCTGGTAAGTAAGACGAAGCCTCCCTGCGACTCGGGAGCCGGGACGGCGTCCATGGAGTTGGCTGCTCGAACATCATCCAGCGGGGTAGCGTCCGGGTTGGGGGACTGAGACCACGCCAGGTACCGCGTGACCTCGGGTGCGAGCGCAGCAGCCACTGCCGAGAACTCCTCGTCGTACACGAACGACCCGATTTGCTCCCGAACGGACACATCGGCCAGTTGTGGCGGAGCGAAGCCGGTGTTCATCATCACGAGCCTGACACCGGCTTTGGCCGCAGCAAGCATTGTCAGCACCAGGCCACGATGATTGCGGGCCATGACTCCCATGACCGATCCGGCTCCGATGCCGTCCTTCGCCCACCCTCGCACCACCGCGTTCGAGTACTGCTCGAGCTCGACGTAGGACAGTGGTCCGAGTTCGTCGACGATCGCCGGTGACGTCACTCCAGCTCTGGCGTTCGCGTGAACCGGCCCCGCGAACGGCCCGTACTTCGCTACCGCGCGCAGTGAGGCGATTCCATGATCGAGCCTCGGGAACGGGACCAGCCCCGCTCTGTTCATCACACGGACGGCAGCGACCCCACCGATGATGTGCGACAACGTGTGGTGGCGCGCCACGTTCTGCTTGACCGACACGATCATCCCCCTACAGATCCCTCGGTACAGCTGCGTGCGCTGCGCCCTGCGTACGCGATCCTAGTTCCCCGTCGACGCGGTCGGGCGGCTTCACAGGTGAACAGTCGTACGGCGGCTATCCGTCGTTTCGTTCGGCCTCTATCAGCCTCCGTCGAAGGTATCTGCGGTCGGGCTCGGACCCGGCCAGTACGAGTGCTCGTCTGAAGTCGCCGGCAGCCTCGTCGAATCGGTTGCACCGACACAACAGGTCCGCCCGCGCCGCATGAAACGGGTGGTAGCTCTGCAACTGTGGATCGCTCCGAAGCGATTCGAGTAGTTCGAGGCCGACGTGTGGGCCGTCGCGCATGGCCACCGCGGCCGCGCGATTTAGCGACACGATCGGCGACGGTGCGATGGTGGCGAGTACCCCGAACAATTCGACGATCTGCGGCCAATCCGTCTCTGCGGCCGTAGGGGCCTCGGCGTGCAGGGAAGCGATCGCGGCTTGCACACCGTAGGGGCCAGGGTTGCCACCGGTGAGAGCGTGGACGGCAAGGGCTGACCCTTCGGCGATCATGTCCCGATCCCACAGTCCGCGATCCTGTTCATCGAGCATCAGAACCATCCCGTCGCGGGTACGCGCAGCATGACGCGCGTGGGTCGACAACATGAGGGCGAGAAGTCCCGACCCCTCCCGCTCGTTCGGCAGCAGTGCACGAAGGATTCGGCCGAGGCGAAGCGCCTCTTCGGCGAGATCGAGGCGAATCAGATTCTCGCCGGACGACGCGGAGTACGCCTCGGTGAAGATCGAGTAGACCACCTGCAATACCCCGGGCAATCGCTGGGGGAGTTCGCCGGTGTCGGGAACTCGAAAGGGAATTCGGGCGTCGCGGATCTTCTTCTTGGCCCGAGAAATTCGTTGAGCGGCCGTCGACGGCGGAATCACGAACGCCCGGGCGACCTCGGCCGTGGTGAGGCCCGCGAGGCAGCGGAGGGTGATCGCCAACCGATCGTCGGACTGCAGGGCAGGGTGCGCGCAGGTGAAGAAGAGTTGGAGTCTCTCGTCCGGAAACTCCTGTGACGGCTCGTCTGCTGGTGAGACCGGCGCTGCACTGTCTTGCTCGACGTGCAGGATCGCCAGCTTGGCTGCGTAGGACTGATCGCGCCGTAGTCGGTCCACGGCCCGACGCCTGGCTGTGGTGAGCAGCCAGGCACCGGGCTTGCGCGGAACGCCGTCGATCGGCCAGTGATGCAGTGCGGCTTCGAGGGCCTCGGACGTGACTTCCTCGGCAAGATCGAGGTCTCCGTACCGACGGACGAGCGTCGCGAGCAGGCGTCCGTGTTCCTCGCGGAACACCGATTCCAAGGATGCGCGCGTGTAGTCGCTCATCGGCGTCGACAGCGTCAGAACTCGGCGATCGGCCGGACCACGACGGAACCGCCGCCGCGCGAGCCTGGGCAGCGAGCCGCCCAGTCGAGGGCTGCGTCGAGATCACGCACGTCGATGACCTCGAAGCCGCCCAGGACCTCTCGGGTCTCGGCGAAGGGACCGTCGGTGACGCTGCGGGCTCCTGCCGAATCGACCTGGACAGTCGTGGCTGTCGTGAGGTCTGCCAGCGCATGCCCGGTGACCCACACTCCGGCGTCCTGCATCTCCTTGCCGAACTGGACCCAGTCCTCCACGGAGCAGCCGTTGTCGAACTCGGCGCTCGGTGCATTGATCAGCAGCATGTACTTCATGATGGTCTCCCGTATCTCGTGTCCTTACGTGGCTTACATGATGACGACGAATGGGAATGCTTGTTTTCGACACGGCCCGAGGACTTTCTTTCGCCCCATGCACGAGACCCCGCAACCGGGACGGCTACGGGGTCTCGTGCATGCAGTTTCGTGCATGGGCAGAAAATCTACTTCAGCTCGGCGGATGTCTTTCCGAGCACTCGTCGAGCGACGATCAGCTGCTGGATCTGCTGGGTGCCCTCGAAGATGTCGAGAATCTTCGAGTCGCGGCTCCACTTCTCGAGCAGCAACCGCTCCGAGTAGCCGTAGCTTCCCGCGAGTTCGACGGCCTTGAGGGTGATGTCGGTGGCGGAGCGACCGGCCTTCGCCTTTGCCATCGAGGCCTGCAGCGAGTTCGGCTCCTTGTTGTCTGCCATCCATGCTGCCCGCAGCGCGAGCAGATGCGCCGCTTCCCAGTCCGCTTCGAGCCGAAGGAACTCGGCTGCCGCTGCGTGCTGGTTGTATGCGGGAGTGGTGTAGGAGATTTCGACCCCGGCCTCGACGAGGATCGAACGCAACTCTTCGAGTGCCGCACGTGCGACGCCGATGGCCATGCCGGCGACGAGCGGACGCGTGTTGTCGAACGTCTGCATGACGCCCGCGAATCCCTTTTCGGTGTTCACCTCGGCCGAGCCGAGGAGGTTGTCCTTCGGGATCCGGCAGTCTTCGAGCAGCAATGCCGCCGTGTCCGAGGCCTTGATGCCGAGCTTGTGCTCGAGACGCGCGACGCTGAGGCCTGGAGCGTCACGTGGGACGACGAAAGACTTGATCGCGGCGCGGCCCTTGGACTTGTCGACGCTCGCCCATACAACGATGTGCGTCGATCGCTCGCCCGCAGTGACGTAGATCTTTTCGCCGTTGAGGACCCACTCGTCGCCGTCGAGAACGGCGGTAGTGGTGACTGCGGCGGAGTCGGATCCGAAACTGGGCTCGGTGATGGCCATCGAAGCCCAGACCTTGCCGAAACGCTCCAGCTGCTCGTCGGTGGAGACGGCAGCGATGGCCGAGTTTCCGAGACCCTGGTAGGGGATCGACAGCGTCAGACCGACGTCGCCCCAGCACGTCTCGATGACATTGACGAGAGCGGCCATGTTGCCGCCGTTCGCGTTCGCCGTCTTGCTGGGCTTCTTGGCGTTCTCGCTGTCCTTCTCACGACCGCCCGCTGCGCCACCGACTTCGGTGCCGGCGTCGGACATGCCCTCGACCATCGAGGCCATCGTGTCGAGCTCGACTGGATATTCGTGCTCAGCCAGGTCGTATTTGCGGGAGATGGGGCGAAAGATCTCGGCCGCGACCTGGTGTGCCTGATTCGCTTGCGCCCGAAGCTTCTTGGGTAGTTCGAGATTGATCATGGTTTATCGATTCCTTGGCGGGGTTCTCGAGAAGATGGGGGCGAATCAGATGAGGACGATGCCCTCGGTGACACCGACGGCGCGGAGGTCGCGGTACCAGCGTTCCACGGGGTGTTCCTTGGTGAATCCGTGTCCGCCGAGCAACTGCACGCCGTCGGAACCGATCTGCATGCCCTTCTCGGCCGCGAGGCGTCGCGCGAGCGCGGCTTCGCGGGCGAACGATTTACCCTGTTCGGCGCGTGACGCGCCGCGCAGAGTCACCAGCCGCAAACCGTCCAGTTCGATCGCGATGTTCGCGACCATGAAGGCGACGGCCTGGCGGTTGCTGATGGGTTCTCCGAACGCCTCACGCTCGTTGACGTACGGAATGACGTAGTCGAGGACGGCTTGACCGGTTCCGACCGCGAGAGCCGACCAGCCGAGACGTGCGAGGCTGATGGCGTCGGCGTAATCGAGGGCACGCTGGTCTGCGTCACCGTCACCGAGAAGCGCGGACTCGGGAACCGCGACATCGGTGAGCACGAGACGACCGAGGCCGGCTGCGCGAAGTCCCATGCTGGGATCGGCTTCGACGACGAGGCCCTTGGTGTCGGACTCGACGATGAAGAACGCCGGGCGGCCTTCCAGTTCGGCAGCCACGATGAACAGCTCGGAACTGCCGGCGGCGGGTACGACG
>NZ_LVCV01000038.1 GCF_001647195.1 Rhodococcus sp. EPR-157
GTTCGCTTGCCGCACCGTCGAGCTCTTCGGGAACGTTGATGAACGTGATGCCGAGCTCAGCCGAGCGACGGACCAGATCCTCTGGCGACGATGCCGACGCATCTGCGTCGAACGCTGCGGGCCGCAGAATTTCTTCGGCGAACTCTTTGACCGTTTCCACGATCATGCGCTGTTCGTCGTCGGGCGTCAGATCGAAGTAGTCGAGGTTCTTGACGGCCGCATCTTCCAGACGCTTCGGCTTGCCGCCTCCGGTTGCCTTGGCGAATGTGCGGTTCGCAGCACCCAAGGTCTTGAAACCGGTTTTGGTGCTCTCGTACGTCACTCGGTCGATTGTCTGACGGAGGTTGTACTTCTCCGCGAGTTCGGATCCGGTGATGGCCGTGAGCACGCGCATAGCGGTGCCGATGGCATCACGCTTGAACGGATTGAGGCCTACTGCGGATGTGTCGCGAGGCGCTGTGCGCTTCGTCTCGATCACACTGTCTTGCTTGCTCATGATCACCAGCTGTTTCTCGGTGTCGGGCTCGGACTTCAACTATCTTACTCTTGAGTAAGTTAGCTGTCTACTCCCCAGTAAGAAGTGCGTCGTACGGCGGGCCTCGCACAGTCGCCGCAGAAATCGCGACAGGTGTGGCAGCATCTGACTTCGTGCCTGTACTAGCCCAGATCTTCGCTGCCGCAGCAGCGATCCTCCATGTCGTCATCTTCGTGTTCGAAAGCGTGGCCTGGAGCAAGCCCTCGGTGTGGAAGCGCTTCGGTGTCGCCAGCCAGGCCGACGCCGACGTAGTCAGGCCGATGGCGTTCAACCAGGGTTTCTACAACCTGTTTCTTGCCGTCGGCATCGTTGTCGGACTGATCATCGGCGGCGACGCCGGCGATGCGATCGTCGTCTTCGCGTGTCTCAGCATCGTCGGGGCAGCGTTCGTTCTCGCGACAGGAGGCAGGAAGTATTTCCGCCCTGCCGTCGTGCAGGGAATCACTCCGGTGCTGGCATTGGTGTTCGCGGCGTTCGCCTAGGACGTAGCGGTCACACTGGTCGCAGGCGGCCCAGGACCTCGTCCTGCAAGAAGCCGTTCGTGGCGACCGCACTCCCGCCGTGGGGGCCCGCATCTCCGTCGAGGGAGGTGAAGCGACCGCCCGCCTCGCGGACGAGTATGTCGAGCGGTGCAAGGTCCCACAGGGAGACCTCGGGTTCGGTCGCGATGTCGAGGGTGCCTTCGGCGAGCAGGCAGTACGAGAAGAAATCGCCGTACCCGCGCACTCGCCACACGGCATCGGTCAGGTCGATGAACCGGTCACGGATGTTGCGATCCTGCCATCCGGACAGGCTCGCGAAACTCAGACTCGCAGACGAGAGCTCGCGGACGGAGGACACCGCGATCGAACGGGGTTCGCCGCCGTCGTACGACGTCCAGGCCCCGTCGCCCTTCGCTGCCCACCACCGACGGTTCAGTGCCGGGGCGCTGATCACTCCGACGACGGGGACTCCGTCCACGAGAAGTGAGATCAAAGTTGCCCAGATCGGAACTCCGCGGACGAAATTCTTGGTTCCGTCGATCGGATCGACCACCCATTGACGGCCTTCGAAGATCGCGTCGCCACCGAATTCCTCGCCGAGTATCGCGTCCTCGGGTCGCTCTGCGGCCAGAGTCGACCTGACCTTCTCTTCCACGGCGAGATCGGCGTCGCTGACCGGGCTGAGGTCGGGCTTGTCGGCGACCTTCAAGTCCAGAGCGAGGAAGCGATCGCGGGTGATGTCGTCGGCCTGGTCGGCGATGGACAGGGCGAGCTGCAGGTCGTCGGCGGAGAAAGTCACTGCTCAAGAGTAGGACAGGCCGATTCTGTAGCTCTCACCCCGGCGGGAGGTGAGACGCTCTGGTCTGCTGTCCGTGCAACTGCCGGTAACCTTGACTCTCGTGCATCCCGACGTCTCCGCAGACCTGAACGAACTCGACATCACCCTCACCACCATCGAGTCTGTTCTCGATGTCGAAGAACTCCGTCGCCGCATCGACGAGCTCGAACATCAGGCGGCGTCCCCCGATCTGTGGAACGACCAGGAACACGCCCAGCAAGTGACCAGTCAGCTCTCGCACGCGCAGGCCGAGCTCCGTCGGGTGGAAGAGCTACGTTCTCGTCTCGACGACCTTCCGGTCCTGTACGAACTCGCCGAAGGCGAAGAGGGCGAAGCCGAGACATCGGCCACCGCCGACGCGGATGCAGAACGTGCCTCGCTGCGCGAGGATATTGCCGCGGCCGAGGTGCGCACGCTCTTGTCCGGTGAGTACGACCAGCGTGATGCGCTGGTCAACATCCGTTCCGGGGCCGGCGGGATCGACGCGGCGGACTGGGCCGAAATGCTGATGCGCATGTACATCCGCTGGGCGGAGAAACACGGCTACAGCGTCGAGGTGTACGACACGTCCTACGCCGAGGAAGCGGGCATCAAGAGCGCGACATTCGCTGTCAAAGCGCCGTACACCTACGGAACCTTGTCCGTCGAACAGGGAACTCATCGCCTCGTGCGCATCAGCCCGTTCGACAACCAGGGCCGTCGCCAGACGTCGTTCGCCGAGGTCGAGGTTCTTCCTGTCGTCGAAACGACCGATCACATCGACATTCCCGAGGGTGACATCCGCGTCGACGTCTACCGATCCAGCGGCCCCGGTGGTCAGTCCGTCAACACGACGGACTCCGCGGTTCGCCTGACCCATATCCCGACGGGCATCGTCGTCACCTGTCAGAACGAGAAGTCGCAGCTGCAGAACAAGGTGTCGGCCATGCGCGTTCTGCAGGCCAAGCTGCTCGAGGTGAAGCGCAAGGAAGAACGCGCCGAGATGGACGCCCTCAAAGGCGACGGCGGCAGTTCCTGGGGAAACCAGATGCGTTCCTACGTGCTGCACCCGTACCAGATGGTCAAGGATCTGCGCACCGAATACGAGGTCAACAATCCGTCCTCGGTGCTCGACGGCGACATCGACGGTTTCCTCGAAGCGGGAATTCGTTGGCGTATGCGCGGGGAAGAGTAGAACGCATGGTCACAGCACTCTCGCTCGGCCTGCCAGCTGACCTGAAGGGTTGGCTGTACGGCAGTGGGCTCGAAATCGTGCTGTACATACTCGGTGGGATGCTCATGGCGCGTTTCATCAGCTATGTCGGATCGCGTATCACCGCGCGGATCGACTCGAACTATCAGCACAGTGACGCTCTGGTGCGCACCGAAGCCGCCAAACATCGTCATGCTCTCGCCCAGGTGATCACCTGGGTCGCTGTCACGTTGGTCTACGTACTCGTGACGATCGAGGTGTTGCGCCGCTTCGGATTCGCCGCCAGCGGCCTGGTGGCTCCGGCCGCGGTACTCGGCGCAGCTTTGGGTTTCGGCGCGCAACGCATCGTGCAGGACATCCTGGCCGGCTTCTTCATCATTACCGAACGTCAGTACGGCTTCGGTGACGTCGTCCAGATCGCGGTCACCGGTTCGGCCGAGGACGCCGAGGGTACCGTCGAGGACGTGACGCTGCGGGTAACGCGAGTACGCAGCGTCGACGGTGAAGTGATCACCGTTCCCAACGGTCAGATCGTCAAAGTCATCAACCTGTCCAAGGACTGGGCTCGTGCTGTGGTCGACGTTCCGATCCCATCCAGTGCCGACCTGAACCGGGTCAACGAAATCCTCAGGAGTGTCGGTCACGACGCCTTCGAGGATCCACAGATTCGCCCACTGCTGCTGGACGAGCCGACCGTGATGGGCGTCGAAAGCATCGAGGTCGACGTGGTGAATGTGCGGCTCGTGGCACGGACCCTGCCCGGCAAGCAATTCCACGTGGGCCGCGATCTGCGTGTTCGTGTCGCAGCGGCTCTGCGCCACGAAGGAATCAGCGTCAGTCCCGATCTGTCCACAGCAGGTGTCGCTCCGGAAAGCGCGTCGTCCGACCGGGAGAACGAGCGATGACCGAACATGGCGGCGGTACAGACGGCACTGATCGGCCGTCGCGCAGCTGGAAGATTCCACCCAGGATCTACGGGCGAGTCCGAACGTCGACGGTTGCGCTCGGTGTCTGCTTCGTCCTCACTGCTCTTCTGTACGGCCAGGTCCGACCCGAACCTGCTGCGGAACAGGTCGGTCCTCAACCGATCGACACGAGCCAGTACAGCGGAGATCAGCCGAATTATCAGTCCGAATACACCGAACCCTCGGCGACGACGCCACCGAGCTCGACCGTCGATCCCTCGGGCACCGAGGACCCGTCGAACACCGGGGCAACCTCGGGGGAGCCCGGATTCTCCGGCGAGTCGACGACGGGCGACGCCGGTACCCAGGATCCGACGTACCTACCCGGTCTGACCGTGCCGCCGGAGCTTCGGTCGTTGTTGCCGTCAGCACCGAGAGCAACCGCCAACCCGTAGGTTTCCACAGGCAACACACATGTTGCCCCGGTCGGCTACCGACAGGTAGGGGCTACACTGGCGACCCGTGATCAGCACCTCGAATCTCTCCAAGTCCTACAAGACGTCGACCAGACCAGCTCTGGACGACGTGACGGTCTCGGTGGAAAAAGGGGACTTCGTCTTCCTCATCGGCCCGTCGGGTTCGGGGAAGTCGACATTCATGCGACTTCTCCTCAAGGAGGAGACGCCGACCTCGGGTGACATTCATGTCGCTGACTTTCACGTGAACCGCCTCTCGTCGCGGCGTGTACCCAAGCTGCGGCAGTCCATGGGGTGTGTGTTCCAGGACTTCCGATTGCTGCAGCAGAA
>NZ_LVCV01000039.1 GCF_001647195.1 Rhodococcus sp. EPR-157
TCTGGTCGGGCTCGGCGGAAAGTCGGATCGCCTCCCGACCGAGCTTTCCGGGGGTGAGCAGCAGCGGGTCGCGATCGCCCGGGCGTTCGTCAACAGGCCTCTGGTGTTGCTTGCGGACGAGCCGACCGGAAACCTCGACCCGGATACGAGCCAGGACATCATGATGTTGCTCGAACGCATCAACCGGACCGGAACGACGGTTCTGATGGCAACGCACGACAACCACATCGTCGACTCGATGCGTCGCCGGGTCATCGAACTCGACAACGGGCGCGTGGTGCGCGACGAAGCCCGTGGCGTCTACGGCGTCGGCAGGTAGAAGCCCGTGCACTCTGTGCCGATTGCCGAACGATCAGACTTTCCAAGACCGTAGACACCGAAGGGCCCGGATCAACCGATGCGCGCAAGTTTCATCTTCAGCGAAGTTCTGACCGGACTACGCCGCAACATCACCATGACCATCGCCATGATCCTGACGACCGCGATATCGCTCGGTCTGTTCGGTGGCGGGCTGCTGGTCGTCCAGATGGCGGGCAAGACACAGCAGATCTTCCTCGACCGGGTCGAGGTGCAGATCTTCCTCACCGACGACGTCTCGGCGACCGACCCCGACTGCGCCGCGGAGACATGCGCGACCCTGCGTCGCGAACTCGACCAGACGCCGGCGGTTGTGTCCGTCGAGTACTTGAACCGTGACGACGCGGTGAAGGACGCAACCGAACGAGTATTCAAGGATCAACCCGAGCTTGCCGAACTCGTCAGCCCGGACAGCTTCCCGGCATCGTTCAAGGTGAAACTGAGTGACCCCGAGCGGTTCGGTGTCATCAACGACAACTTCGCCGGTCAGCCGGGTGTGCAGAGCGTCCTGAACCAGCGAGATCTCGTCGAGCGCCTGTTCAGCGTTCTCAACGGTGTTCGCAACGCCGCCTTCGCCATTGCGATAGTGCAGGCGATCGCGGCTGTACTGCTGATCGCCAACATGGTGCAGATCGCGGCGTTCACCAGGCGTACCGAAGTCGGGATCATGCGACTGGTCGGCGCAACTCGGTGGTACACGCAGTTGCCGTTCTTGCTCGAAGCGGTGGTCGGTGCACTCATCGGCTCAGCACTCGCCATCGCCGGATTGTTCACAGCGAAGAACCTGTTCATCGACGATGTGCTCTCGGAGGTGTACGACGCGAACATTCTGGCGCGTATCTCCAACAGTGACGTGTTGCTCGTCTCGCCGTTCCTCGCACTCGTCGGCATCGGGATGGCGGCGGTCACCGCGTACATCACGCTGCGGCTCTACGTCCGCGAATAGATAGTGCAGGCGGTTTGTCGCCGGGGAAGAAATTCGATTGCGCGGCAGTTCTATGCTGGAGCGGTTGCGCGATGGGCGCGCACGCGAAGTAACGGCGCTCGAGAAAGGGCCCTGAAGTGAGAGAAAAGGGCCGCAAGGCCATCGCGACCAACCGCAAAGCGCGGCACCACTACTCGATTCTGGATGTCTACGAGGCAGGTATCGCACTCGTCGGAACCGAAGTGAAGAGCCTCCGCGATGGCCAAGCCTCGCTCGCCGACTCGTTCGCCACGGTCGACGACGGCGAGATCTGGCTTCGTGGTCTGCACATCCCCGAGTACACGCAGGGGAGCTGGACCAACCACGCGCCGCGACGTACTCGAAAGCTGTTGCTGCACAAGCGTGAAATCGAGCGTCTGGTCGGCAAGACGAAAGAAGGATCGCTGACGCTCGTGCCGTTGTCGATGTACTTCTCCGACGGCAAGGTCAAGGTCGAGCTTGCGCTCGCCAAGGGCAAGCAGGACTACGACAAGCGGCAGGATCTCGCTCGTCGCACAGCCGAGCGCGAGGTGACACGCGAGCTCGGGCGTCGTATCAAGGGCATGCGCTGACCGCAATCGTGCTGGCGCTCGTCGCCGCGTTCGGCTACGGCGTCAGTGATTTCGTCGGAGGTGTCGCCTCTCGCCGAGTAGCCGCCCTCAGGGTCGTCATCGTCTCTTATCCTTTCTCGCTTCTGCTGGTGCTGTTGATCGCGCCGTTCGTCAGTGGGTCGATATCGCTCGAGCCCATTCTGTGGGGACTCGCGTCCGGTGTCGCGGGTGGTGTCGCGGTGTGGTGGTTCTACGTGGCGCTGGCCTCGGGTCCGATGTCCGTCGTATCCCCGTTGACGGCAGTGCTGGTGGCAGGAATCCCTGTCGTTGCGGGGTTCGCCCTCGGCGAGCGCCCCGGCGTACTTGCTTTCGCAGGAATCGCATTGGCGTTGATTGCCGTCGTTCTGGTCAGCAAGGAGTCGCCCGACAAGGCTGCGGGTGAGGTCGCAGGCGGACGCGAGTTGAAGTTCACCAGGACCGTGGCGTGGTTGACCGTCGGATCCGGTGTGACATTCGCGGTGGCTTTCATCTGCCTGCATCAGATCGGCGACGGATCGGGGCTGTGGCCACTCGCCGCCTCACGGGCGTCCGCGACGGCGGTGGTGTGGTGCGTCGCGCTCGCGTCCGGGCACTTCTCGGCACCGCACGGCAGCGTACTGAAGCTGTGCGCCTTCGTCGGAACGCTCGACGTGGTCGCAAACGCAGCGTTGTTGTACGCCTATCAGGGCGGTCTACTGTCCTTGGTCAGCGTGATCGCGTCCTTGTATCCAGCTGCGACCGTGATGTTGGCGATGGTCATGCTGGGGGAACGAGTGTCCCGCCTCCAGCAAGCAGGTATGGTCCTGGCCCTCGGGGCGGTAGGTCTGATCGCGCTGGCGTGAGACGTACCGCTGGATTGAATCGGCCACGGTGGGGTATCGATACACGATGACCGCCAACAGCAATGCTGACGCCCCTCGTCGTGTGCTCGTCACCGGAGCTACTGGCTATCTCGGTCGCCGTCTGGCTCCGAGGCTGCTGGACGCCGGGTACACGGTGCGAGTGCTCGCACGTAATCCCGACAAGCTGGACGGCGTTCCCTGGGCGACCGACGTCGAGGTTGCGCGCGGGGATCTCGGAGATCGTGATTCGTTGAAAAAGGCATTCGCCGACGTCGACGTCGTCTACTACCTCGTGCATTCGATGGGTTCGGACGGGCACGACGATTTCGCGAAGACGGAGCGGGAGAGCGCCCAGAACGTGGCAGCGGTTGCTGCCGAGGTGGGAGTGTCACGGATCGTGTACCTCGGTGGCCTACACCCCGAATCCGGCGAGCTGTCCGAGCACCTCGAGTCGAGGGCAGAGGTGGGGCGCATTCTGATCGACTCCGATGTGCCGACATTGGTGCTGCAGGCAGGCGTCGTCATCGGCGCAGGCTCCGCGTCGTTCGAGATGATCCGCCACCTGACCAACCGGCTTCCGGTCATGACGACTCCACGCTGGGTGCACAACAAGATTCAGCCGATTGCTGTGCGCGACATCCTCCACTATCTGATCGGTGCCGCAGAGGCCGACCTTCCCGAGAGCCGGACCTACGACGTCGGTGGTCCGGACGTGATGGAGTACGGCGAGATGATGAATACCTATGCCGACGTCGCGGGGTTGCGTAAGCGTCGGATGGTTGTCCTACCGATCCTCACCCCGCGCGTGGCGGGCCTCTGGATCGGCTTGGTGACGCCCATTCCTCGTGGACTCGCGATGCCGCTCATCGAATCACTTCAATACGACGCGGTGGCGCACGAGACCAACATCGACTCGATCGTGGATCGCCCGGACGGTGGATTGACGCCGTATCGTGATTCGGTTCGACTGGCCCTGCGATCCATCGACGAGGGTGAACCCGAATCGAACTGGTCCCAGACCGCGACCGCTCCGTCCGATCCACTGCCCTCGGATCCGGACTGGACTGGCGAGGTCGTCTACACCGACGTGCGCAGCGTGTATCTCGGTAGCGGACCCGAAGAGATTTCGCGACGGCTTCGCAGTGCCGTCGAAGCCCGCGACTTCAAGAACTGGCGAATCGAGAACACCGAAGCCTCGGCCACAGGTGATGCGGAGACCGACGATTCGAGTGTGGTGAGGTTGCGGTCGACCGCCGCGTTGCCCGGCAACGCGTGGTTGCAGTACACCGTCGGCTCGGCAGGCGGTGGAACGCGCCTCGAACAGCGAATCGACTTTTTTCCACGCGGGCTGGCCGGTCGAGCGTTCTGGTACGGATCGCTCCCTGCGCGAAAAGTGGCGGCCGGCCGCCTCCTGCAGGGCGTCGTAGCCGAAGTCGACCGTGCATAGAACACGCACCGAATAACGGGATGATTCTGCGCGGCGGACGCGTTACACTGACAAGCCCCGGCAAAGTGCTGGGGAACATACGGGGCTGAACGGTTTCGACTTTGTATGTTGAGTCAGGGGAAGCGTGTCGGTGCAGGCGAGAGACCACCGTAAGCGTCATCGCAAACATATAAGCGCCGATTCCAATCAGCGCGACTACGCACTCGCTGCCTAAGTAGCGACTGCGTGTCTGTCAGTCCGGGCTCGCCCTCGGTCCGGGTACTGGCATCAGCTAGAGGGCTTACCGATTCACTCGGCCACGGAGTGATGAGGAACATCAAACAGTGGCTGGGATCGTCATCCTGGCTTGTTTGCGAGATCAGGAGATCCAAGTAGAGGCATAGCAGACTGCACACGGAGAAGCCCTGGTGATACAGCAGAGGACCCGGGTTCGATTCCCGGCAGCTCCACGAAAAGCCGGGTCGGCACAGAGAATGTGCCGGCCCGGCTTTTTCTTGCCCCCGGCTTCTTCCCATGCCCCCCTCCTTTTCCATGCCCCCGAATGCCGGTTCGAGCCCGGGTGCGCTCACGGTCCGGCGCCGAGCCAACTACGCTTGAACGCGGCGGTATCGGGCAAGGAGAAGGAGGCGCATCGTGGCGCACGATAGAGCTGGAACGGTTGCATTGCCGGAGGATCTCGTCGATGTCGCGCAGTTGGTCACGGCCTACTATTCGCGCACTCCCGACGTGTCCGATCCGAGCCAGCAAGTCGTCTTCGGTACCTCGGGTCATCGCGGTTCCAGCGCAGACTCCGCCTTCAACGAGGGACACATTCTCGCGACAACTCAGGCGATCGTCGAGTACCGCGCCGAGCAGGGGATCACCGGTCCGTTGTTCATCGGCCGCGACACACACGCTCTGTCCGAACCAGCGTGGACCACAGCCCTGGAAGTACTGGCTGCCAACGGAGTGACCGTGCTCGTCGATTCCGGGGGCCGGTACACCCCGACTCCTGCAGTGAGCCATGCCATTCTGCGCTACAACTCGTCCGGCAACGCGGCACGCGCGGACGGAATCGTGGTCACTCCGTCGCACAATCCGCCGCGTGACGGTGGATTCAAATACAACCCGCCGCACGGCGGGCCCGCGGACAGCGACGCGACGTCCGTCATCGCTGCGCGCGCGAACGAGCTACTCCGCAACGGTCTGTCCGAGGTGAAGCGCGTGTCGCTGGCTCGAGCGCTCGCGGCCACCGTGGACAAGTACGACTACCTCGGTACGTATGTGGACGATCTTCCCAACGTCGTCGATCTCGATGCAATCCGCGCTGCGGGCGTGCGCATCGGCGCCGATCCACTCGGCGGCGCAAGCGTCGACTACTGGGACGCGATCGCCGAACGGCACAACCTGGATCTGACCGTCGTCAACCCGCTCGTCGATGCCACCTTCCGATTCATGACGCTCGACACCGACGGCAAGATTCGGATGGACTGCTCCTCACCTAATGCGATGGCTTCACTCATCGAGGCGCGCAATTCCTACGACATCGCAACCGGAAACGATGCCGACTCCGATCGCCACGGCATCGTCACGCCCGATGGTGGACTGATGAACCCGAACCACTTCTTGGCCGTCGCGATCGACTACCTGTTCACCCACCGATCAGGTTGGTCACCGACGACCAAGGTCGGCAAGACACTGGTGTCCTCCTCGATGATCGACAGGGTCGTCGCCGGACTCGGCCGTCGACTCCTGGAAGTTCCGGTCGGATTCAAATGGTTCGTACCAGGCTTGCTCGATGGCGACCTCGGCTTCGGTGGTGAGGAGAGCGCGGGAGCGTCGTTCCTGCGCACCGACGGTCGTGTCTGGACGACGGACAAGGACGGGATCATCATGGCGCTCTTGGCCTCCGAGATCACCGCAGTGACGGGCAAGACGCCGTCGCAGCGCTACGGAGAGTTCGCCGCCGAGTTCGGCAGCCCGGCGTATGCGCGCGTAGATGCTCCAGCTTCGCGGGAACAGAAAGCGATTCTCGCGAAGCTCTCACCCGAACAGGTCGACGCCACCGATCTCGCCGGCGAAAAGATCACCGCGACTTTGACTTCCGCTCCGGGCAACGGTGCAGCGATAGGTGGTCTCAAGGTCACCACGGAGAATGCGTGGTTCGCGGCTCGTCCCTCCGGCACGGAAGACGTGTACAAGATCTACGCCGAGTCCTTCCTCGGGGAAGAGCATCTGGCGAAGGTGCAGGCCGCTGCCCGAGAATTGGTGTCTCAGGCACTGAAGGAATCGTGACGAAAGCCCCCTCGTCCGCTCGGAACACCCCCGCATTGCCCTCAGAGATCTGGGTACTGATCTCGGCCAGTTTCGTCATTGCACTCGGCTTCGGCATCGTCTCGCCTGTGTTGCCCCAATTCGCGACCGAGTTCGGAGTAGGAGTCTTCGCGGCATCTGCGGTGATCAGCACATTCGCAATGATGCGGCTGTTGTTCGCCCCCGCCAGTGGATCCCTCGTGCAGAAACTGGGCGAGCGACCGGTGTACCTTTCGGGGTTGCTGATCGTCGCGTTGTCGACCGGGGCCTGTGCGTTCGCCCAAACGTATTGGCAACTGCTGGTATTCCGAGGTCTCGGCGGCATCGGCTCGACCATGTTCTCGGTATCGGCGTTGGGCCTTCTGATTCGGATGAGTCCGAACCACAGTCGAGGCCGCGTATCGGGTCTGTACGCGACGAGCTTTCTCCTGGGGTCGATCGGCGGACCTCTCCTCGGGGGAGCGGTGGTCGGCCTGGGGCTTCGTGCGCCCTTCATCATCTATGCGGTGGCTCTCGTCATCGCCGCCGCCGTCGTGTTCTTCAGCCTCGGCGACATGAAGGAACTCGAGACGAGCAAGGATTCGTCGATTCCCGTGTCGACCCTGCGGTCGGCTCTGCGGGTGCCGGCATACCGGGCGGCACTCGCGTCGAATCTTGCGACGGGATGGGTGGTGTTCGGCGTTCGCGTCGCGTTGATCCCGCTCTTCGTTATTGCGATGCTGGAGCGGTCGGCGGCGGTGGCAGCAGTGTCGTTGGCGGTCTTCGCCGTCGGAAATGCGCTTGTACTGACGACGTCGGGACGCTTGTCCGATACGCGAGGCAGAAAACCGTTCGTTGTGTCCGGACTCGTGGTCTCCGGCGTCTTCACCGCCGCCATCGGCTTGACCGAGGACGTCGTGTTGTTCATGATCTTCTCGTTTCTGGCAGGGGTCGGATCGGGTCTGATGACTCCCGCGCAGCAAGCAACGATCGCCGACGTCATCGGGTCGAAGGCGCGCGGCGGCCCGGTGCTCTCCACGTTCCAGATGTCCGCCGACGTCGGCGCGATACTCGGTCCGGTCATAGCGGGCGCGATCGTCGAGGCCTATTCGTACGGCACCGCATTCGTGACGTCGGGATTGATTCTGCTGCTGGCCGCGGCGTGGTGGATTGTCGTCCCCGACACGACCGACAGGAAACACGAGCACGAACCGCAATAGTGAGACGGAGAGAAAATCTCCCTTTCGTATCATGAGCAGTGTGAGCCAAAACAGAACCTCCGGCGCGAAGTACACACCCCGGCCGACGTCGAACACATTCACCTACGTACTCGCGGGAATCGCCCTCGTCGTGGTGGTAGTCGTCGTGGTTGTCGCCATACTGTGGCAGCGAGGTGGAAACGAACCTCGCAACGACGGATACGGCTCCGTCAAGAATCCTGCCGTAGGTTTGTCTGTGCTCAACGACGGCGTTGTGCAGCTCGGTGTCCAGGGCGCGCCCAATACGATCGACATATTCGAAGACCCCATGTGTCCGTTCTGTGGTGAGCTCGAGGTGAAACACGGCCAGGAACTCGCCCAGAAGATCGACGAGGGAGCAGTCACCGTCCGCTACCACATGGTCGTTCTGCCTCAGCTGAACCAGGTTTCCGCCAGTGGGAACTACTCGAGCAGGGCGGTGGCAGCATCGCACTGCGTCGCAGAGTCCGGGGATGCCATCGTCTATTCGGCATTCCACGCGACCTTGTTCTCGGTCGAATTTCAACCGGAGGAAAACGGCGACGCCGACCACACGGACTCCGAACTTGCGGACATGGCGAAACGAAGCGGTGCCGACGACTCCGTAACCGAATGCATCACCTCGGGTGAGCAAGCCGACGCCGCAGCAGCCGATGCCGAGACAGCGCGCACGGCGCTGGCGACCGCCGGGGCTGCAGGGACTCCCGGCGTCCTCGTCGACGGACAAATCGTCGACGCTCTCAGCGACTCTTCGTGGGTCGAATCGATCAGCTGATCGAAGCCGTACGGGCCCGAGCTGGACCAGGGGATTTGTAGCTGCAACCGGCGATGGTGTAACTTCGTTCGAGCAACCGCAAGGTAATGCGGAAGTGAAGTACGGGGCTATGGCGCAGCTGGTAGCGCACCACACTGGCAGTGTGGGGGTCAGGGGTTCGAGTCCCCTTAGCTCCACAGAACGAGAAAAAGGGAGTCACCGGATGGTGGCTCCCTTTTTCTATGGTCGATCGTGCACCGAAGCAGTTTCAGTGTGCAGCGTCGAATGCCTGCTCCACGTCTGCTGGAATCCGGCCTCGCGCGGAAATGTTGTATCCGTTCGCTTTCGCCCATTCTCGAATGGCCTTCGTCTGGTTCGCGTCCCGTTTGGATCCAGCGGCCGAGGGGCCTGCCGACTTCTTGGTTCGCTTGCCGCCGATACGTGCCGAATGTTCGATGTAGTAGTTGAGCTTGCGGTGGAATTCCTTGGCGTTTTTGTCGCTGAGGTCGATTTCATAGCTGGTGCCATTGACCGAAAAGGTTATGTGCTCGCCGCCCGAATCGATCGGCTTGTCGTCGATATCGTCGACGAGTTGGACGTAGACTTTCTTGGCCATTGTGCAGTTCTCCAATGATTATTTCGGGTGCGTCCGCATCGAACTCTTCGCGACTATACGACTGCTTCCTGGAATTATCCACGTGAGTCGGTTCGAGCGTGGCCGATTTCGTCCGTCCGACCGATACATTTACTTGTAACCGAAAGAAAGGACGGTTTTGCGGCACCGAACAATGTGTAGATCAGTAACGCTCGCTGCGGTGTCGAAGTGCCACTGAGCGCATCGCATCCTGGTCGACGAACTTTATCCGCGGACGAGACGACGTCGTGCCAGCAGCGATCTCGGCTGCGTCGATTGCCAGCCAATCCGTGAAATCGAGCGCATCGGGCGCTTTCCGAAACAGCATCGCGTCCAGTTCCTCTCGTCCCGTCGGTGTGTGTCGAATGCTGCCGGAGGCGATGTCTTCCAGCAGATGGTGCACCGTCTCCCGTGCGCACTTCCTGTTGGTGCCGATGACTCCGGTCGGTCCGCGCTTGATCCACCCGGCGACGTACACGCCTGGAACCACACGTTCAGATGCGTCGATCACGCGGCCATCGTCGTTCGGTACGACGCCGCGTGTCGCATCGAACGGAACACCGGCAATCGCGCGTCCGCGATAACCGACGGAACGAAGCACGAGAGACGTATCCACAGTTTCCGTGTCCCCGGTCGCTTCGGCGCAGAGCGATCCATCTTCGCTTATACGGAGGACATTGCGCACAAGCTGTATACCGCTGACAGAAGTCGTCCCTTCTATCGCGACCGGAGAAGTACAGAACCGGAGGACGATCTTCCTCGTCGATTCCCGATCGGGTTCCGTCGACACGGTGTAGCGGTCCGTGAGCCGCCGCACCAGCGCTAGCTTGACCGAGAGATCCGCGTTCGACGACTCCACCTCCGCATCCATTGCGGCGGCCGTGTCGACGTCGAGTGGGTGCGCCACGAGGTCGACGGCAGTGGAATTCGACAACGCGATCAGTTCGGGATTGGTGAACTTCGCCTGCGCCGGCCCTCGCCTGCCGAGTACCAGGACCTCACGAATATTGCTGTGCCGCAGAGCGTCGAGCGCATGGTCCGCTATGTCGGTGTGTGCCAATTCTTCTGGATCGGCGGTGAGAATCCGCGCAAGATCGAGTGCGACATTGCCATTGCCGATCACCACTGCGCGTCGCGACGAGAAATCGAAAGTCCTGTCGGCGAAGTCCGGGTGGCCGTTGTACCAGGCAACGAATTCGGTGGCCGCGTGACTTCCCGGTAGCTCCTCACCCGGAATGTCGAGAGTCCGTTCACCGGAGGCGCCCGTTGCGTAGACGGCAGCGTCGTGGTGAGCCATCAATTCCTCGTGCGTGACGTCGGTGCCGATCTCGATGCCGAGGTGCACATGCACGGACTTCGTCCGCGCGACCGCTCGGAACAGCTCGGTTACGGCTTTCGTTTCGGGATGGTCCGGCGCGACGCCTGCCCGGACGAGGCCGTACGGCGTCAACAGTCGGTCGTAGATGTCGATCTCGATGCCTCGCACGGTGGCGAGTTCGATCGCGGCGTAGAACGCCGCAGGGCCGGAGCCCACAACAGCGATTCGACGCCCGGTGAAGTCGGTGTTCTTCCATGTCGGTGTCGGGCTCGTGTATTCGGTACTGCGGATGGGGTGTGCGCGGAAGTAGTCTGCGTTGATTTCGAGGTATACGTCCTGCTCTGCGTCGATTTCGTGATCGGCACGGATGGCATCGACCGGGCACTCGTCCACACACGCCCCGCAGTCGATGCATGTGTCGGGGTCGATATGGAGCATTTCGGCCCGCATGAACTCCGGTTCGTCCGGAGTCGGGTGGATGCAGTCGACGGGACAGACGTCGGCGCACGACGCGTCGTTGCAGCAGGGCTGGAGAATCACGAACGTCATAACCTGTTCTACCGCGCGCCGACTTCTCGTGAACCGGGAACGAGAGACCAATAGCAAACGCTGACGAAAACGCTCGCAGGCGAAACTGCAACGGTCGAGTCACGGCGGGCTCACGATTTGCTTGCAACTGCCGAACTACTCGACCGACAGGAGCCGGTCTGCTTCACTTGGTACGCAAGTGTCTGCTGTTACCTGTGTGAGCCCTGTGCTCGTTCGGTGGCACGGTGTTCCGAAGCCGATCTGGAAGGGGAGTGGCCGCTCGGCCGATTCGTGTCGAGTGCGTCCGAATCCATAGATGAACAAATCCGTAGTTCTCGGCGCTGTGTCCGCGGGTATCCTTGCTCTGTCCGTCACGACTGCCTCCGTGGCGTCCGCTGCGCCTGCCGCGGAGGAGTCGTCGGGGAGTGAGTTGTCGGGAAAGACCGTGTTTCTCGATCCTGGACACCAAGGAACGGGTCACTCCCAGGATCTCGGCAAACAGGTCGACGACGGCAGGGGCGGAACCAAGGACTGCCAGACGACGGGTATGACCACAATCGGCGGTGTTCCGGAACACACGATCACCTGGAACGTGTCGCAGTTGGTGAAGTCCAGCCTCGAAAGCCTCGGTGCCACCGTCGTCACCTCGCGCGCCGACGACTCCGGGTGGGGCGGATGCGTCGACGAGCGGGCACGGGCCGCAAGCGAGTCCGGTGCCGACGTCGCGGTCAGCATCCACGCGGACTCGACCGCAACGGGAGCCGACGAAGACAAGCGTGGTTTTCACCTCATCGTTCCGACACTTCCCATTCCCGACGCCGCGGCGAACGCAGCACAGTCGGAGGGCGGCAGGGCAGCGTCGAACCTGATGCGCGACTCCTACGAACGTGGCGGGTTCACCCCGGCGAACTATGCAGGTGTGGTCGACGGGCTGCAGGAACGCTCCGACGTCGCCGGACCTGCACTCACCAGCGTGCCGCTGGTGTTCGTCGAGATGGGCAACGGCTCCAACCCGGAGGACGCCGCAGTACTGGAAAGCTCGGAGGGGCAGCTCGAGCACGCCATTGCCATCGCTACCGGAGTAATCGACTATCTCCTCGGATCGGACACGAGTGTCGATAGAACCGACGCGGTTCCGGCTACACCGGCAGCGGGGGCGTCCGAGTCCACGCCGACCGGTGAAAGCTCTCTGTCGCAGTTGTTGTCCGGCATTTCGCCGTACATCGAGTCCGCCGGAGTCGAGGGGCTGTCGAATCTGGTGACCGAGGACAACGTCGACGCGGTGTCGAACTTTGCCCAAGGTCTGCTGAAGCAGCTCCTGGCACCGTAGTTTTCCGGTCCCTAGTACCCTCGCTGCGTGGCACGAGGGCGAGAAGTATCGAAGATCCCGGTCGTACTGGTCTCTGGGTTTCTCGGATCGGGCAAGACCACGTTGCTCAATCATCTGCTCAGAAACAATCGCGGAATCCGAATCGGAGTTGTGGTCAACGATTTCGGATCCATCAACATCGACTCGATGATGGTAGCCGGGCAGGTCGATTCGATGGTGTCGCTCGGCAACGGATGTCTGTGCTGTGCAGTCGATGTCAGCGACATGGACTCGATGTTCGACGTGCTTGCAGGCAGTTCTTCCCCGCTCGATGTCATCGTCGTGGAGGCCAGTGGACTCGCCGAACCGCGGAATCTGATTCGTATGGTCTTGGGAAGCGACAATCCCAGAATCACCTACGGTGGCTTGGTCGGTCTGGTCGACGCCGTCGAATTCGATTCCATTCGGTCGACGCATCCGGAGATCGACAGTCACCTTCGGCTCGCTGATCTGCTGGTACTCAACAAATCGGATCGGCTCGATCCGGACGACCTCGGCGCCGTCGAGTCGAGGGTGCGCGGAGTCGTGGACGAGGTTCCGATCCTGATCACGTCACACGGCCGTGTCGATGCAGAGCTTCTGTTCGAGGTACCGGAACGTGCTGACGATCCGACCCAAGCCAGACAGATGTCGTTGGACGAGCTGTTGTACGAGGACGACGACCACGCACGACACCTGCACTCCCGCTACACGAC
>NZ_LVCV01000040.1 GCF_001647195.1 Rhodococcus sp. EPR-157
AAAGGATTCGTGTACTTCGGGATCGACGGGTACGAGGCAAAATTCGTGTTGAACACCGTTGGGCGACACATCCGATTGGAGCCGGACACCTGGGACGGCGGCGAGGAACGGGTGACGCGAATCGTGGCGATCGGTACCGACCTCGACGAAGAGCTGATAGAGATTCGGCTACTCGACTGCGTCAGGCGTCCGGGGGATCCCACCGACGAGTCGGCGATGCTGCCTGTACATCGTTATTCGAGTTGAGGCGAACGCCACAGGCGCTATAGACCTACCCACTCGGACATCCCCGTCGCGAAGTTCTGGCGCTTCCAGATCGGAACCTCGGACTTGATGCGTTCGACGAGAGTTGCGCACGTCGCGAACGCCTCGGCCCGGTGCGGCGACGCGACCGCCGCTACGAGTGCGATATCGCCGACAGTCAACTTGCCGACTCGGTGAATCGCTGCGACCGGGAGCCCCGACTCGGCTGCGACTTCGGCGCAACACTTGTGCAAGAAGCGTTCGGCATCGGGGTGAGCTTGGTATTCCAGCGTCGAAACCGATTGTCCACCATCGTGATTACGGACGACTCCGTTGAACAGCACGACGGCTCCGTGTTCGGGCCCTGCAACAGCGTTCTCCACGACCGAGGTGTCGAGCGCCACGCTGGAAATCTGGGCGAGCACGTCCGTCATCGTTCACTCATTTCTCGTCAGCGGTTTCGTGTAGTCCATCGCCCACGACCTGGGCAATGAGATGGTCGATTATAGGAGCTAGAACCGACAGGCCGTCCTTCACCCCGCCGGGTGAACCGGGGAGATTGACGATGACGGTACGTCCGGCGACTCCGGTCAATCCTCGGCTCAGTGCTGCGTGCGGTGTGACCTTGGTGCCTTCGAGTCGGATCGCGTCGGCGATTCCCGGTAGTTCGCGATCGAGGACTGCCCTCGTGGCTTCGGGGGTTGCATCGGTGGGGGACACCCCGGTTCCTCCGGTGCTGATGACGAGGGCGGGGCCGCCGGTGAGTGCGTCTTCGAGGCCCGCGGAGATCTCGGCGTCGGCGTATACAAGGGGACCGCGCACGGAGAAGCCCTTGTTCTCCAACCATGCTGCGATGGCCGGACCGGTCGTGTCCTCACGAGTTCCGCGCGCACCGCCGGTCGACGCTACGAGAACGACAGCCGATCGGTCGTCGGTTCGGACACCGACCTGTTCCACTACTGCCTCGCGAGACCACCGCCCGCGCTTGCCGCCCTCCTTGCGGAGGAGGCGAACACCGTTCATCGTGGCGGCGGGGTCGACGGCTTTGACCATGTCGTGCAGCGTGAGACCGGCGATGGCGACGGCGGTGAGCGCCTCCATCTCGACGCCGGTGGGCCCGGTCGTCTTCGCGGTTGCTTCCACGGTGATCGTGGTGTCGGTGAATCCGAAGATGACATCGACCTTCGACAACGCCAGTTGGTGGCAGAGCGGAATGAGTTCGGAGGTCTTCTTCGCGCCCGTGATTCCGGCGATCCTTGCTGTCGCCAGCACGTCTGCTTTCGGCATTCCGTCCGCGCGGACCAGCGCGACCACCTCAGCCGTCGTCGCGAGTTCTCCTGCTGCAACTGCGATCCGCTCGGTGTCGGACTTGTGCGAGACATCGACCATACGGGCGCGTCCCTCGGCGTCGACGTGTGAGAAGCCAGGCTGTGCCCGGTACATCTCGTTCACAGCGGGATCACCTGAACCTCGGTGCCGGCGTCGAGCGCGGTTGTGTCCTCGGGAATATCGATGAGGACATCCGCCCACGCCATAGCCGCCACCAGATGGGACCCCGGACCTGCGACCGAGGAGACGCCGTCGTCGCCGAGTTTCCCTCGTAGGAGTTGTCTCTTGCCTGCGATCGAGGTGATCGAGTGCGCGAGTGGCACCGAGCGGGATTCGATTGCTTCGAGGCCGGCCGCCGCGCGTACGGCGTTGCGTGCGAACACGATGAACGAGACCACCGTGCTGACCGGGTTGCCGGGAAAATCGAGAACGGGAACACCGTCGATCGTTGCGGTGCCCTGGGGGCCACCCGGCTGCATGCGAACGGAACCGAAGTGTCCTCCCATCGGTGCCAGCACATCCTTGACGACCTCGAAGTCACCCATGGAGACGCCGCCCGAGGTGATGACGAGTTCGGCCGTGGCAACCGCGTCGGACAGAATGCGTCGGAATTCGTCCACGTCGTCGGAGCTGCGGTGAACTGCGACCACCTCGGCCCCGTTCGCGCGGAGGTGAGCAGCGAGGGTCACGCTGTTCGAGTCGTAGATCTGACCGGGGAGCAGCGGTGATCCGGCGTCGACCAGCTCGGCGCCGGTCGTGATGACCGCGACTTTCGGTCGACTCGAGACCTGCACGTGCGAAAGTCCCACTGCCGCAAGGACAGCGATGTGGCGAGGCTCGATGGTGTCGCCTGCCTGCACCATCACCGTTCCGGTGGTGATGTCGCTGCCCTGCTCACGAACGTATTCGCCCGCTGTGCGCCCAACGGTCACGGTGACGATTTCGCCGTCGTAGGTCGTGTTCTCGATCGGCACCACGGCATCGGCGTTCTCGGGCATCGGTGCACCGGTCATGATCTTCACGGCCGTACCCGGCTCGAGACGAATGCGGTTCGAGGGCCCAGCGGCGACGGTCGCGATCACCCGCAGAGCCGCGGGCACATGCGCGACATCCGACGCGAGCACCGCGTATCCGTCCATCTGGGAATTTCGGAACAACGGCAGGTCGACTGGAGCGCACACATCGCGCGCGGCAATTCGACCGAGAGCGTCTCCGACGGCGACGGAGTACGCCGGACGGATCCGCAGCGGTGCCAACAGGCTTGCGACGAGTTCGGTGTGTTCTTCCACCGACACTGCACGACGGTGTTCTCGACCGGGGTCTGCGACTCGATTCGGCCCCGCCGATGGATTGGTCATGTCACGATCTTATGCGCGCTGCAACGACGAAATGTTCGGCGGATCGCACGAAGTTTCCCAGGGGCGGCATACTGGAACGTAGTTCGTTGTTGTGGGAAAGACCGATGACTCGAAGGAGAGTTCGTGACAGCCAGCAGTGTCGTAGGACTCGGCATCCCTTCGATAAGCCGTACGCCCAGGGTGTCCGTCGACGACCGTCCGGACGTTCCGGTACTGATCGATCGCTTCGGCCGAGTAGCCCGTGACCTGCGGGTTTCGATCACGGAGAAGTGCTCGCTGCGGTGTACGTATTGCATGCCCGAAGAGGGCTTGCCCGCAATCCCGACTCAGGATCTACTGACTGCGAGCGAGATTGCCCGTGTCGTCGGCGTGGCCGTTCATCGACTCGGCGTCGAGGAGGTGCGCTTCACCGGCGGTGAGCCACTGATGCGCGCTGATCTGACGGAGATCGTGCGACTGAGCTCGCAGGCGGCGCCGGGCGTACCGCTGTCGATGACCACCAACGCAGTCGGGCTGGAGCATCGAGCGGACACCCTGGCAGCCGCAGGCCTCGATCGGGTCAACGTCTCGCTCGACACGATCGACCGCGTGCACTTTGCAGAACTGACCAGGCGCGATCGGCTGCCCTCGGTGCTCGCAGGCGTGCGCGCCGCCTTACGGGCAGGACTGACTCCGGTCAAGATCAACGCGGTGCTGATGCCGGAAACACTGCACGGTGCAGCCGACCTTCTCCAGTGGTGCTTGGACGAAGGTGTCGCGCTGCGGTTCATCGAGCAAATGCCTCTCGACGCCGATCAGGAATGGGCTCGGGCGAACATGCTCGACGCCGAACACCTGCTCGACGTGCTGTCGACTCGGTTCGATCTGCGTGAGATCGGTCGATCCGATCCGTCTGCTCCCGCCGAGGAGTGGGCTGTCGACGGAACCTCCAGCACCGTGGGCATCATTGCGTCGGTCACGCGTTCGTTCTGCTCGGATTGCGACCGCACGAGGTTGACGGCCGAGGGCACTGTTCGGTCCTGCCTGTTCAGCGACGAGGAAACGGATCTCCGTGCAGCGCTGCGCGGAGGAGCCACCGACGACGAGTTGGGCAAGCTCTGGCAAGGCGCAATGTGGAACAAATGGGCAGGACACGGAATCGATGCGGTGGGCTTCGTCCCGCCTGCGAAAAGCATGGGAGCTATCGGTGGTTGAGGTTCGATACTTCGCCGGGGCCAAGGACGCGTCCGGTTGTGCGAGTGAGACGTTCGAACTTCCCGAGGGCAGCGACCTGACCGCACTCAGGGCCGCCGTTCTCGACAGGCACGGCACGGCACTGGAAGATGTGCTGCGCGTGTCCGCCTTTCTCGTCGGGGACGCGCTCACCAGAGACTTGTCCACGACGGTCGGCGACAGGGTCGATGTGCTGCCGCCGTTCGCCGGGGGATAGTCGTCAGTTCTCGG
>NZ_LVCV01000041.1 GCF_001647195.1 Rhodococcus sp. EPR-157
GGTCACTTCCTTGTTTTCGAGATAGTCGTCGATTTCGGTGTAGGTCACTCCCAGGGCCTCCTCGTCGGGCAGCGCTGGGCGGTGGTCTTCCAGATCGGCCGTCGGAACTTTTCTCCACGTGCTCTCGGGTGCACCCAATTCGCGCAGCAACGCGGCACCCTGTCGCTTGGTGAGACCGGTGAGCGGGGTGATGTCGACACCGCCGTCGCCGAACTTGGTGAAAAACCCGGTGATTGCTTCGGCAGCATGATCGGTTCCGACGACCACGTATCCGAGCTCGCCCGCCAACGCGTATTGCGCGACCATGCGTTGCCGAGCTTTGATGTTGCCGCGCACGAAGTCTCGAAGCTCCGGGGAGCCCAGCGCCTCGGCAGTTGCCGCCGCGGACGCGTCGGCGGCGGCCTTGATGTTGACGGTCACCGTCCGATCGGGCGCGATGAACTCGAGCGACACTGTCGCATCCGCCTCGTCTGCCTGAACGCCGTAGGGGAGTCTGACGGCCAGGAACTGCGCTTCGGTGCCGTCGGCCCGCAGTTCGGCGGCGGCGCGTTGGCACAGCGCGCCGGTCAGTGTGCTGTCCTGCCCTCCACTGATACCGAGAACGAACCCCGTGGCGGGGGTGGAACGAAGATAGGCCTTCAGGAAATCGACGCGGCGGGTAATTTCCGTGGCAGGGTCGATGGACGACTGTACGGCCAGTTCGCGCTGGATGCGCGTCCGTAGTTCCGAACGTAGGAGTGACATTCCGCCATCCTATGTGTCGCGCGTACTGTGAGTTCTGATGTCTGCAGACACCTTCACCAAGGCCGATCCGAGTGCACACCCGGACTTCTTCACCGCCGAAGCTGCTGGCTTGGCGTGGCTCCGGGACGGCGGGGGAACCGTCGTCGACGTTCGGGGATTCGGTCCCACCCACATCGATCTCGCCCGGCTCGTACCATCGTCGCCGACGCGGGACGCTGCGCGCCGTTTCGGTGCTGAACTCGCTGCGATGCACGACGCCGGTGCACGTCAGTTCGGTTGTCCTCCGGATGGTTTCGCCGGACAGATGTTCATCGGATCCAGACCGATGTCCAGTATCGAGCACGCTTCGTGGGGGTCGTTCTACGCCGCCGAACGTGTGTTGCCATACCTACGGGTGGCCGTCGTGAACGGCAATATCTCAGAATCCGGTGCAGTGGAAGTCGAACGCGTCTGTGCCGCGATCGCCGACGGGGTGTTCGACGACGAGGAACCGCCGAGCCGGATTCACGGTGATCTGTGGACTGGAAACGTGGTGTGGACCGCGTCGGGAGCCGTGATGATCGACCCCGCCGCGCACGGTGGACATCGCGAAACCGATCTTGCGATGCTGGCTCTGTTCGGTTGCCCCATGCTCTCGGACATCCTCGTCGGCTATCGGGCCGTGCACGATCTGGCCGACGGTTGGGAGCAGCGCATCCCGCTTCATCAGCTGCATCCCCTCGCCGTGCACGCAGCGGGGCACGGCCCGTCCTACGGCGTCGAGCTTGTTCGCGCTGCTCGTGCTGTGTCCGGTCTGTCGACTACCGAGTAGCCCGTCTTACCGAGTAGCCCTGCGTACCAAGTCTTCCCACCCGTCGGCGAGACGTTCCATCGTCATGCCGAGATCGCGGAACTGGTGCAGTACCAAGGTGGCTTCCAGAGGCGTCAGCAGGCCGTAGGCGAGTAGTTCGAGGTCGCCTTCGACCCCGGCGGTCCTGAGGAGGGTGAGGACGTGTGTGTAGTTGACCATGTGTGCCGGAGCGGAGTACCGGAGTTCCGGTGAGTTCTCGGCAGCACGCATGACCTCGCCCTGTACTTCGACGAGGTCGAGGCGGGCGCGGCCGAAGGCGACGAGCCTGTCGATCGGGTCCGCACCTGGACCGAGAGGCGGCGGGCCGAAGAGAAAAGCCTGTTGTAGTTCCTTTTCCGTGTGATCGACAAGGGCCTGCATCAGTCCGGAGCGGCTGCCGAACCGTCGGAAGACGGTGCCTTTGCCAACACCGGCCTTGGCTGCCAGGCCGTCCATCGTCACAGCGTCCGCGCCTATGGTGGCCACCAGTTCCGACGCCGCATCCAGCAGGAGGCGACGGTTGCGTGCGGCGTCGCAGCGCTCTGTCTCCTCGCCTGCGATAGGGAGCATGAAGTCGGTCACAACGGACAGCCTACCTGCTCGGGAATGTAAGTGGACCGCAGTCCGTTTAGATGGTAGGAATTGATCGAACACCGCCTCTCACTCGAACTCGAAGGATTATCGTCATGACGCACGCACAGGTACTGGTTCTTGTAGGAAGTCTCCGCGCCGACTCGGTCAACAAGCAGATCGCCGAGACCGCAGTGTCCCTCGCTCCGGAAGGCTCGACGGCCGAGCTCTACAGCGGTCTTGCCGAGGTCCCGTTCTACAACGAGGACATCGACCTGCCGGGTAAAGTCCCCGCTGCTGCGCTCGAACTGCGTGCCGCAGCCGAGAAGGCGTCTGCATTTCTCCTTGTCACTCCGGAGTACAACGGAACCATCCCGGCGGTTCTGAAGAACGCCATCGACTGGCTTTCGCGCCCCTATGGTGCAGGCGCAGTGAGTAACAAGCCTGTCGCAGTGATCAGTGCATCGCCGAGCGGCAACGGGGCGAAGTGGGCCCACGACGACGCGCGCAAGGCCGTGGGCATTGCGGGCGGCACTGTCCTCGAGGACGTCACGCTCACCATCGGCAGCACCATGGACAAGTTCGGTTCGGCGCACCCGCGCGAAAACGCCGAGGTGCGTGCGGCAATCGCTTCGGTCGTAGCGGAGCTTGTCAAGGCATCCGACGAACTCGTCAGCGTCTGACCTTCGCGGCGCCCGGGTCGTCATAGAAACGAGAATCGTTTTCATGTAACCTCGAGGCATGAAAGTTCGTAGCTCGCTCAAGTCGTTGAAGAACAAGCCGGGCGCGCAGGTCGTGCGTCGTCACGGCAAGGTGTTCGTGATCAACAAGAAGGAACCGCGTTTCAAAGCGCGCCAACGCTGACGTCAGGAGTGGAGTGGACCCCCGGAATCGATGTGATCCCGGGGGTTCGTTTCTGTTTCGGTGCCGTTGCGGAGCGCCTGGTTGCGCGTCACCGAACACGCAGCGTCCAGCTGTGACACACGACATAGAGCTCTCTTGGGGTGCGACACGCCGACGCGAGGCGAAACATCCTCGGTCGACGGCACTGTGACCAGCGAATACCAAGGATGTTGTTCGCAACATCTCGTGTTGTAGGCATATGTCGGACACAAGGTGTAGTGTCTGAGCAGTCGAGAGGCCACAACGCGACAAGCTCAGAAAACGGGCTCGAACACGCGAAATCGCCTCGACACTGCCCCCGATCCGGGTTCGTTCTCGGCTCTGGTGCACCAGTTGATATCACGCAGCGCACATCGGGATCTCGGT
>NZ_LVCV01000042.1 GCF_001647195.1 Rhodococcus sp. EPR-157
ACCTACCGTGCTCTCGACAAAGAGGGCATCGAATACGACGTCATCGACATCTCGCAGGATGCAGAGGCCCGTGACTACGTCATGGCGCTCGGCTACCTGCAGGCACCCGTCGTTGTCGCCGGCGAGGATCACTGGTCGGGCTTCCGCCCGGATCGTATCAAGGCACTCACGGCCAACGTTGCTTGAACAGATCGCGCCGCTGGAACAGTAGACGGAGATGAGCAAGTGTGACTTCCGCTCTCGCTCCACAGCCGACGCACCCGCTGGTCTACTTCTCGAGTGCGTCCGAGAACACGCATAGGTTCGTCGTCAAGCTCGGTCTGAAGGCGAGCCGCATCCCACTGCGCAATCCAGAGAACTTCATGGTCGATCGGCCGTATGTGCTGATCGTTCCCACGTATGGCGGGGGAACCACTTTCGCTGGGCGTGACACCAATTACGTCCCCAAGCAGGTGATCAAGTTCCTCAATCAGAAGCACAACCGGTCCCTGATCAGAGCAGTCATTGCCGCAGGCAATACCAACTTCGGTGACTCGTTCTGCTCAGCGGGCGATGTTATTTCACAGAAGTGCGCGGTTCCGTATCTCTACAGATTCGAACTCATGGGAACCCCCGAAGACGTCGACCGAGTCCGCGAAGGGCTCGAGGACTTCTGGGAACGGGAATCCCGGCGAGCAGCGCACACACACTAGATCTTCAAGCGCGAAACAAGGAACTGGAGCGATCGCCGTGGCACCCACCATCACCGAGGTAGCACCTGTCAATGCCGTTCGAGCGGATGGTGACCTGGACTACCACGCGTTGAACGCGATGCTGAATCTGTACGGCCCCAACGGCGAGATTCAGTTCGAGAAGGACCGCGAGGCGGCAAACCAGTACTTCCTCCAGCATGTCAACCAGAACACCGTGTTCTTCCACGATCTGGACGAGAAGCTCGACTACCTCGTCGAGGAGAATTACTACGAGCCAGAGGTGCTGGACCAGTACTCACGTGAATTCGTGAAGTTCCTGATCAACCACGCCTATTCCAAGAAGTTCCGCTTCCCGACGTTTCTCGGCGCGTTCAAGTACTACACCTCGTACACGCTCAAGACGTTCGACGGTAAGCGATACCTCGAGCGGTTCGAGGATCGTGTCTGCATGGTTGCATTGACGCTCGCAGCCGGGGACGAAGCGCTCGCTACCGATCTGGTCGACGAGATCATCGCCGGCCGATTCCAGCCGGCCACTCCGACGTTCCTCAACTCCGGCAAGAAGCAGCGCGGCGAGCCCGTGTCCTGCTTCCTGCTACGCATCGAGGACAACATGGAGTCCATCGGTCGTTCCATCAACTCTGCCCTGCAGCTGTCCAAGCGCGGAGGCGGTGTTGCGCTGTTGCTCAGCAACATTCGCGAAGCAGGCGCGCCGATCAAGCGGATCGAGAATCAGTCCTCCGGTGTCATTCCGATCATGAAGTTGCTCGAGGATTCCTTCTCGTACGCCAACCAGCTCGGTGCTCGTCAGGGTGCAGGCGCGGTCTATCTTCATGCTCATCACCCCGACGTCTACAAGTTCCTCGACACCAAGCGTGAGAACGCCGACGAGAAGATCCGTATCAAGACGCTTTCCCTCGGAATCGTCATTCCGGACATCACGTTCGAACTGGCCAAAAAGAACGAGGAGATGTACCTGTTCTCGCCGTACGACGTCGAACGCATCTACGGCGTGCCGTTCGCTGACATCAACGTCTCGGAGAAGTACTACGAGATGGTCGACGACAAGCGGATCCGCAAGACGAAGATCAAGGCACGTGAGTTCTTCCAGACCCTGGCCGAATTGCAGTTCGAGTCCGGCTACCCGTACATCATGTTCGAGGATACGGTGAACCGGGCAAACCCGGTGAAGGGCAAGATCACTCACTCGAACCTGTGCTCGGAGATTCTCCAGGTGTCGACGCCGTCGGAGTTCAACGACGACCTCTCCTACAGCCATGTCGGCAAGGACATCTCCTGCAACCTGGGGTCGCTCAACATCGCCAAGACGATGGACTCGCCCGACTTCGGCAAAACCATCGCTGTCGCTATTCGCGGCCTGACTGCAGTCTCGGATCAGACGCACATCTACTCGGTACCGTCGATCGAGCAGGGCAACAACGACTCTCACGCCATCGGTCTCGGTCAGATGAACCTGCACGGATACCTCGCTCGCGAGCGCATCCACTACGGCAGCGTCGAGGGAATCGACTTCACCAACATCTACTTCTACACCGTGCTGTTCCATGCGCTGCAGGCGTCGAACGTGATCGCAAAGGACCGGGGAAGCTACTTCAAAGGTTTCCCGGAGTCCAAGTACGCGTCGGGTGAGTTCTTCGACAAGTACACCGACCAGGTGTGGGAACCGTCCACTGCGCGCGTTGCCGCGTTGTTCCAGGACGCCGATGTGCACATCCCGACGCAGGCCGACTGGGTCGCGCTGAAGGAGTCGGTGCAGAAGTACGGTATCTACAACCAGAATCTGCAGGCCGTTCCGCCGACCGGTTCGATCTCGTACATCAACAACTCGACGTCGTCGATCCACCCTGTCGCGTCGAAGATCGAGATCCGCAAGGAAGGCAAGATCGGTCGCGTCTACTACCCCGCGCCGTACCTCGACAACGACAATCTGGACTACTACCAGGATGCGTACGAGATCGGGTACGAAAAGATCATCGATACCTACGCCGCTGCGACGCAACACGTCGACCAGGGGCTGTCGTTGACGCTGTTCTTCAAGGACACAGCCTCGACGCGCGATATCAACAAAGCGCAGATCTACGCGTGGCGCAAGGGCATCAAGACGCTCTACTACATCCGGTTGCGTCAGATGGCGCTCGAAGGCACCGAGGTCGAGGGCTGCGTTTCCTGCATGCTGTGATGCTGGCGATTGTCAGGACGGAAGTCCGTGGTCGGTCCATAATCAGTCATGAACTCGCCCACGGACATCGACGTTGCTTCTGCACGGGAGGGGATTGCCCCTTCCGAACATCCTGCTCGTGGTCGGCAATCACGCAAGAGAGTGTCGCGTCGACAGTTGGCGGAGTGGAACCCCGATGCCAGGGGGCACGACGCGCTCGCGACAATTCTCGGGCAGAACGAACTTCGCGTTTCCGAACTACTTCCGATACGGCACGCACGCATGGCCGCATCGCCATGGACGTACTTTCGCGGCGCTGCAGCCGTGATGGCAGCGGATCTGGCCTCTGCACCGAATACCGGTATCGAGGTGCAGCTGTGCGGTGACGCGCATGTGCTCAACTTCGGGTTGTGGGCCACACCTGAGCGAAATCTGTATTTCGATCTCCGCGATTTCGACGAGACGCTTCCTGGTCCGTTCGAATGGGACGTCAAGCGCTTGGCGACCTCCCTTGTCGTTCTGGGGCGGGAGAACGGTGTCGACGAGGGGCGTGCCGACCGTGCAGTCGCAGCGATGATGGCGTCGTATCGCAATCGGATGTGGAAGTACGCTTCGATGCCCGAAATCGACATCTGGTACGACAGGATCGACGTCGCCGGGCTCCTCGGGCACTTCTCGTCTGGTATTGCGCGTCACGCCGAGAAACTCATCGAGACCAAAGCCGAGCGGCGAACGAGTCGCGGAGCGTCGCGGAAATTCACCGAGACACGAGACGGTCGCCGCAGAATTCGCGAAGATCCACCGTTCCGTACCCACGTGGGTGACGCGCAACTCGAACTGATCCAGGCTGTGATCGCCGGATACAGCGGCTCGGTGAACGACAGCATTTGGAGTCTCCTGTCGAGGTTCCGTGTTCTCGACGTAGTTCGGCAGGTAGTCGGTGTCGGCAGTGTCGGAATGCGTGTCTATTTGGCCTTTCTCGAAGAAACACGAACCGGTGACCCGTTCTTCCTTCAGATCAAGCAGGCGGGGCCCTCGGTGTTCGAACAGTTTCTTCGCCCGAGCAAATACGACAACCACGGTGCGCGGGTAGTCAACGGGCAACGAATGCTGCAGAGCGCCACCGACATGTTCGTGGGATGGACGTCGGTCGGCGAGATGAATTTCTACGTGCGGCAGTTTCGCGATATGAAAGTCATTCCCGACGGGGAGATCATCGGACCCCATCTCACCGAGTTCGCCACAGCGTGCGGGGAAGTTCTCGCGCGGGCGCACGCACGCAGCGGTGACGCGGCTGCTATCGCCGACTACATCGGCCGAGGTGACAAAGTCGACCGTTCGATGGTCGACTTTGCACACGCGTATGCCGATCAGAACGAGCGTGACCACGCGCAACTGGTTGCGGCCATCCAGACCGGTTCGGTACCGAGTTCGGTGGGTTGGTGAGCTCGAGCACGACACACTCTGTTGTGCTGGCCGGAACTGTCGGACACTACGGGTAGTGTTCGTGTCAGCGACTTTTCGCGTTCCCCAACTTGTAGGTAGGCACCATGGTCAAGCTCATCGATCGCGTCTCGGCAATCAACTGGAACCGGGTCCAGGACGACAAGGATGCCGAGGTCTGGGAGCGGCTCACCAGCAATTTCTGGCTGCCGGAGAAGGTGCCCGTCTCCAACGACATTCCGTCCTGGGGCACGCTCAACGCCGTCGAGAAGCAGTTGACGATGCGCGTGTTCACGGGATTGACGTTGCTCGACACCATCCAGGGCACCGTCGGCGCCGTCAGCCTGATCCCCGATGCGATCACTCCGCACGAAGAAGCGGTGTACACCAACATCGCGTTCATGGAGTCCGTTCACGCGAAGAGCTACAGCTCGATTTTCTCCACACTCAGCTCGACGCGTGATATCGACGACGCGTTCCGTTGGTCCGAGGAGAACGTCAACCTGCAGCGCAAGGCCGAAATCGTCCTGAAGTTCTACCACGGAGACGATCCGCTCAAGCGCAAGGTTGCGTCGACCTTGCTCGAATCGTTCCTGTTCTACTCCGGCTTCTACTTGCCGATGTACTGGTCCTCGCGAGCCAAGCTGACCAACACGGCCGACCTCATTCGTCTGATCATTCGCGACGAAGCCGTGCACGGGTACTACATCGGGTACAAGTACCAGAAGGGCCTCGAGAAGGTCAGCGAAGCGGAGCGCGAGGAACTCAAGAACTACACCTTCGAGTTGCTGTTCGAGTTGTACGACAACGAGGTCGAGTACACGCAGGATCTCTACGACGAGATCGGTTTGACCGAGGACGTCAAGAAGTTCCTCCGCTACAACGCAAACAAGGCACTCAACAATCTCGGCTACGAGGGCCTGTTCCCGAAGGACGAGACCGATGTGAACCCGGCAATCCTGTCGGCACTCTCGCCCAATGCCGATGAGAACCACGACTTCTTCTCGGGATCGGGTTCGTCGTACGTCATCGGCAAGGCCGTCAACACCGAGGATGACGACTGGGACTTCTGAAATCACCCGAATCTCCACGGGCAGGGACGCCTGCCGAGCTCCTACGAGTTCGGCGGACGTCCCTGTTTGCGCATGTTGTCGGCGTTCTTCGGCATTCGTCCATGCTCGGCCAACGCGCGGCGAAGCAGGAATTCGATCTGCGCATTGGTACTGCGGAGCTCGTCGGCTGCCCAGCGGGCGAGGGCGTCGTGCACCGCTGGGTCCAGCCGAAGCAGAAGTTTCTTACGTTCGGCAGCCATGGGTCACTGGTACAGCGATCCGGCATTCACGACGGGCTGTGTGTCGCGGTCGCTACACAGCACGACGAGTAGGTTCGAGACCATCGTGGCCTTGCGTTCTTCGTCGAGGTCGACGACGTTCTTCTCTTCCAACTTCGCCAGAGCCATGTCCACCATGCCGACTGCGCCCTCGACGATCTGCCGACGAGCGGCAATGACCGCGCCCGCCTGTTGACGACGCAGCATGGCCTGGGCGATCTCGGGTGCGTAGGCGAGACGGTTGATCCTGGTCTCGATCACCTCGACACCTGCGGCGCGAACTCGGGCGTGGACTTCCTCGGACATTGCCCCGGTGATCTCGTCAGCGTTCTCGCGCAACGACATTCGATCCTCGGCATCGTAGGGGTAGCTGCCGGCGATGTGTCGGACGGCCGATTCGGTCTGCACCGCGACGAACTCCTCGTAGTCGTCGACCTGAAATGAGGCCAACGCCGTGTCGGCGACCTGCCACACCACGATCGCCGAAATCTCGATGGGATTGCCGTCGGCGTCGTTGACCTTGGACTGGGCGGTCTCGTGATTGCGGATCCGGGTCGAGATCGCTTTGCGATACGTCAGCGGATTCGTCCACCGCAATCCAGGCGTGCGGAGGGTGCCGCTGTACGAACTCCCGAGAAGTTGAAGCACGCGAGCCTGATTGGGCTGCACGAGCGTCAGGCCGGCCAAGACCGGAAGCGATGCGACGAACAGCACGACGCCGACGACCATCGCCACGACGATGGTGAAAACCAGGCCGACCACGGATGCGGCGATACCTCCGAGGAACAGCACGAGGCCTGCGCCGAGCATCGACCATCCGGGCAGATCCCACCCGGGCCGTTCGGCGATAGTGATCGTCGGGGTACCCGTCGGCTTCTCGGCGACGGTTGCGGGTACGGACATGAGAACCTCCCTCTCGATGTTGATACTAAAGTGATATCACATTTTCGGCGCGCCTGGGTGACCGAATGAGTCGTTGGCTGGCCCATGAGGTGACCGAAACAGACATTCGCACACTCTGAGTGACTGAAACAGACATTCGCTCACCGCAAGTGACTGAAACAGACATTCGCACACTCTGAGTGACCGAAACAGACTGTGAGTATGGGTGTGTCCGGTTGATACTGGACTTCTCCAGTGAGTTGGGGCCTGACTCTGAAACAGACCGACGTCT
>NZ_LVCV01000043.1 GCF_001647195.1 Rhodococcus sp. EPR-157
CGACACCATCCTCCGCGAGGTGTGGGGTGACGCAGAACTGCGAGGATCCAAGACACTCGACATGCACATGTCGTGGCTTCGCCGAAAGATCGGCGACGAAGGGTCGGTCGCCGAGCGTCGGATCGCCACGGTCCGGGGAGTCGGGTTCCGGATCAACAGCGACTGAGGGCGACGATGCGCCGCCGCATTCTCCAGTCGATTCTTGCCGTGGTGATCCTCACCGCGCTCCTTCTCGGCCTTCCGCTGATGTACACCGCGTGGTTGTGGGTCGAAGACTTCACGAGGGACGATCTGCAGCGTCGACTCGATCGCATGGCGTCGGAAATCCTCTCGCAGGAGGGCGAGATGGGGATGGTCATCGGCGATCTCGACATAGGTTCGCTGAGGCTGGCCATCCCGCAGTCGGGTCGGCTCGTCGTCGTCTTTCCGACGCCGCAGGACGCGGCGTCTCGCGTCGATATCGGCGAACCCTTCGTTCCGCAACCGCTGGTGGAGTCGTTGTCCATGGGGACGTCGGGCTCGCTGCGTCTCGAAGTGCCGTCCGACGACATGCGCTCGCTGCAGCGTCAGGCCGTGGGTGCTGTGGGCCTCGTCGTGCTCGCTGCCATTCTTGCGGGAACCGCGGTGGCAGTTCTGACTGCCAAACGGTTGGCCGATCCACTCCAGGATGTCGCCCGACGAGCGGCTCGGCTTGCCGAAGGCGACTTCCGACCCGATCCGACACGGCACGGAATTGCCGAACTGGACCGGGTGTCCGAGGTCCTGGACTCGGCGACGGTCGAGATCGCCGGCCGGCTGCAACGTGAGCACACTCTCGTCGCGGACGTATCGCATCAGCTTCGCAGTCGTCTCACAGCTGTTCGGCTCCGCTTGGACGAGCTGTCCACGCATCCGGACCCCGACGTCGTCGGAGAGGCAGACGAGGCGATGGCGCAGGTCGACCGGCTGACGCTGGCCATCGACGAATTGGTCAGGTCGTCCCGAAGCGACGGATCCGCCGGTGCCGAGGAGGTGCCCGTGGTGGCCGAGCTGGCGGGATTGATCTCCGAGTGGCAGCGCAACTTCGAGGACGTCGACCGCCAACTCGTACTCAAGGGGGACAGTGCAGTCACTGCCTCGGTCACGGGTTCACGGCTGCGTGAGGCGGTATCGGTACTCGTCGACAACGCGCTGATGCACGGAGGTGGCACCTGCACGGTCTCGGTGCGTCTGGTGCCTGCCCTCGACACTGCGGAGCGCCGGCGCGAGCCACTGGCCTGCGTCGAGGTATCGGACGAGGGCGCGGGAGTGAGCAACGAGTTGGCGCCCCATATTTTCGATCGCGGATTTTCCGGCGCCGGATCCACCGGCGTCGGCCTGGCTCTGGCCCGCGCTCTCGTCGAAGCGGACGGTGGCCGCCTGGAGTTGCAGCGGCGTCGCCCAGCCATGTTCTCGGTGTTTCTACCCGCAGTTCGTCACACGGGCACTTTTTCACCTCGGACGAGGGAACCGCGCTAGCTGTGTCCCAGCTGCTCTTCGGCCACTTCGGACTCGGTCGGGTCGAAGTCGGTCGAACCTGCTGCGGCGCCGCGTGCGTTTTCGTCGGGAAAAGCGAACTTGCGCAGGGCCCAGAATCGAAACGCCATCTGCATCAGGTTGCCGATGATGTAGTTCAGGACGAAGTCCACGATCACCAGCATCGTCAGACTGGTGTGGCCCTCACGAATATCGAAAATGTTGTTCGCGATGAACAGCGGAGCTGCGGCGAGGATCACACCGATGCCGCTGATCGTGAAGAACAACAGCGCCTCGTGGTGCCGTTCACGCCCGCCACGGTTCTTGAACGCCCACTCACGGTTGAGGATGTAGCTCAAGATCGTGGCCATCACGCCGGAGATGATCTTCGCGACGACGGGCTTGGGCTCGAGGATGGTGAGGCTGAGCGAATAGAAGATCGCGAGGTCGAAGATCATCGTCGTGCCACCTACGATGGCAAACTTGATCAGTTCGCTATGACGAATCGCCAGCTCCCGAATCGGGCCGGGGAGGCGATGGATCACGCTGTCGATCGAGGGCACAACGGAGAAGTCTACGAAACGTTGGTGCAATTGACGAACCGCCACGCAGATCATCAGCTTTCTCTCAGTCCGGGACGGGCGGCACGGGTACTGGCGGCTGCCGAAGCGGCCACGCATGACACGATATGAAGCCGTGACTGGTCCACAATCCTCTTCCGGTGCAGACAACCCGCCGCGGCCGAGTACGCCACGTACCGCGACGAGCGGGACGCCCGTCGTTGCGATGATCGGGGGCGGTCAGCTCGCCCGTATGACGCATCAGGCCGCGATCGCTCTCGGCCAGACGCTGCGTGTGCTGTCGGCGGGCGCCGACGAGCCTGCAGCGCAGGTCAGTGCCGACGTCGTGCTCGGGCATCATGACGATCTGAACGCGTTGCGCACGGTGGCAACCGGGTCCAATGCCGTCACGTTCGACCACGAACACGTGCCGACCGAGCACCTGGAGGCCCTTGTCGCCGAGGGCGTCAACGTGCAGCCACCGCCGAGCGCGTTGATTTTCGCGCAGGACAAGCTGCGTATGCGCCGCAAGCTCGCCGAGCTCGAGATTCCGATACCCGATTTCGCAGAGGTCACCTGGGTGGGCGACGTCACCAAGTTCGGCGACGACCATGGCTGGCCCGTCGTCGTGAAGTCGATCCGTGGCGGCTACGACGGTCGAGGCGTGTGGATGCCGAACGACGCCGACGAGGCGGAGGACATCGTCCGCCGTGAACTCGATCGCGGAGTTCCGCTGATGGTCGAGGAGAAGATCGACCTGCGGCGAGAGCTGTCGGCCATGGTCGGGCGCTCACCGTTCGGTCAGGGCGCGGCGTGGCCCGTCGTCGAAACCGTGCAGCGTGACGGCCAGTGTGCTGTCGTGATCGCGCCGGCACCGTCGCTGGACGAGGACACGGCAATCGACGCCGAGCGGATGGCGCTCTCACTCGCTGCGGAGCTCGGCGTAGTCGGCTCCATGGCGGTCGAACTGTTCGAGACGAACGACGGCAGGATTCTCGTCAACGAACTAGCCATGCGCCCACACAACTCCGGTCACTGGACGATGGACGGGTGCCGGACGTCACAGTTCGAGCAGCATCTGCGCGCGGTGCTGGACTATCCGCTCGGCGACACGACTCCATTGGCGCCGGTGACCGTGATGGCGAACATTCTCGGTGCGGCCGAGGCGCCGACCATGAGCATGGACGAGCGTCTGCACCACCTCTTCGCACGAATGCCCGATGCCAAGGTGCACCTCTACGGCAAGGGGGAGCGCAAGGACCGCAAGATCGGTCACGTCAACGTGCTCGGTGGGGCCGGCAGCTCTGCCGACGGCGCTTATGTCGCCGCAGTCAGAGAGAAGGCAGAGCGCGCGGCGCATTGGATGTCGCACGCAGAATGGACCGACGGATGGGATCCACACGCATGAGAGAAGCGCGGGCAGGGAAGCAAGGACCCCAGGTCGGCCTGATCATGGGAAGTGATTCCGATTGGCCGACCATGGAAGCAGCGGCCGAGGCGCTCGCCGAGTTCGGTGTGCGTTTCGAGGTCGGGGTCGTCTCGGCGCACCGAACACCACAGCGAATGCTCGACTATGCGGCCGGAGCAGCCGAGCGCGGCCTGCAGGTGATCATCGCGGGGGCCGGGGGAGCAGCCCATCTGCCGGGCATGGTGGCGTCGGCGACGCCGTTGCCGGTCATCGGCGTACCGGTTCCGCTGAAGTACCTCGACGGGATGGACTCGCTGCTGTCGATCGTCCAGATGCCCGCGGGCGTACCGGTGGCAACTGTGTCGATCGGCGGCGCCCGCAATGCCGGACTGCTCGCCGTACGAATCCTCGGCGCATCCGACGCGGGCCTGCGAGAACAGATGACGAGTTTTCAGGCAAGCTTGGAGTCGATGGTGTTGGAAAAGGACGCAGCGCTTCGCGCGAAGCTGCTGGGCTAGTGCATCCACGCTGAGCGCGCGGTGACAACGGAGACCAACTATGCGCACACGGGTCCAGAGCGCCGCGCGAGGCAGATTCCAGGCGATTCTGGTGACGTACAGCGCGCTGCTCTACGCCCGGCTGTGGAGGGCCGACATCGCGTTCGATCCCGAGGTCCGGTTGTACGTCGCGTCCGGTATGCGCAGCGGATTCGGTCGCGGTGGGACGACGATCGGCGGCGTCTATCTCACCGGGAAGAACGTGTCCCGTGCCGTCCTCCGTCACGAAGCTGTTCATGCCGATCAGTGGGCGCGCTACGGACTCCTCTTCGCAGTGCGCTACCTAGTCGAGGAAAGCCGCCGACCCGGCGCACGGAATCGGTACGAGATCGAAGCCGGTCTCGACGACGGCGGATACACGAACTAGCCGAGGGTTTTCGTGACCTTCTCGGTGACGATTCGCCGTTCCATTCTGCTCGCGTCGGGATCCGCAACTTGAACGAGTGATCCACCGGCGACCAGCACGGACAACAATCCGTCTACGAGCTCCTCGGCGGTGGTCCACGGCAACGAGGACAGCACCCGATCGCCGACGACGAGCGAGTGAGCCTCGGCGCGCACACGTGCCGAAGCCAGGACCTCGTCGACGGATCGTCCTTCCAGCGCTGCCTGGTGTCCGGACGGCCTGAACTGGTCGGCGTGTACTCGGACGGAGGTCGCGTAGTCGGTGACGCCCACGGGCAGATCCGGTACCGGCTTTCCGAACGCATCGAGAGACAGCGCGAGAATCTCCGGAACGTCTCCTGCCTCGTCGATGCGGCTTCCGTGCACCAGCGCGAGATCGGCGGTTTCGTCGGCGCCGAGCACCACCTCCGCCCCGGCCCACCAAGCACCGAGCAGAACCGCGGCCGTCTGCCAATGCGCAGGCAGAAGCACGCTGACGCGAGCGCCAGGCTCGAGCCCGAGTTCGTCGCGCAGCAGGTTGGCGGTCTTGGCCGCCCAATTGGCAAGCGTCACGGTCGACACCTCGACCCGTTCACCGGTGTCGTCGTCGTAGTACGTCACTCGGGGACCGGCCGGATCGGTTGCCAGAATCGGATCGAGCAGTTCCTGCGTCAAAGTGGAAGCCACGACCCGAACCCTATCGAACGAGCACGGGGGCGATCAGTTGACGCAGGCGGGACCGGTCGAACCTGCGTCGATCGGAGGAGCCGGTGACTCGCCGCCGGACGCCACGAGTTCGGGTGTGGTGGTCGCGGCCGGCGCGCCGTCGACACCCGGGCCTGAATAGTCGGCGGCGAGTACGACTCGAACGGTATTGCCCGCCAGAGTCTCGTCGGCGCTCACTTCGACGCCGCCGAGCGCAGCAGCAACCGCCTTCGCCGCGTCGCTGTCCGGGTCGGCCGCCTGAATCGTCGTCGTGGACACCGACGTTCCCTCGTAGTTGCCGACGGTTCCGCCGGTGTACCCGAGTGCGCCGAGCGAATCGGCCACGCCGCTGGCCAAACCGTCGATCCCACTGTCGTTCGCGACGTCTACCGTCACCGAGGACGGGTCGACCCGAGGAGCGTCGGTGGT
>NZ_LVCV01000044.1 GCF_001647195.1 Rhodococcus sp. EPR-157
TCGCCGTAGTCGGTCACTCCGTTGATGTCGACCGCAGGGATCGTTTCGAACTTGACCTTACCGCCTGCGAGATCCTGCAACTTGGTGGCGAATTCCAGTATGTCCCAATCGGAATCGAGGACAACCGAACGTTGCACCGCGCCGCTCAACTGATTCAACGTGCTGGGATTGCTCAATGTCTTGGCGCTCAACACGCTTCGAACGAGCGACGCCATGAAAACCTGCTGCCGCACGATGCGATCCAGGTCCCCGCGCGGCAGATCGTGCCGCTGTCGCACGAAGCTCAATGCGTCGGCGCCGGACAAGGTTTGTTCTCCCGCAGGGAAATTCGCTCCGGACAGAGGTTCGTCGACGGGGGCGTTGAGGCACACGTCCACGCCGCCGACCGCGTCGGTGAGCAACACGAAACCGAGTAGGCCGACCTCGGCGTAGTGATCGACTGTGATGCCGGTGAGGTCGGCAACGGACTCGATCAGTGCTTCGCGCCCAGCTTCGGTGGACTGACTCTCGGCGTCGGCGTCGGTGACGCCCTGTTCGACCAGTTCGAGTCGCCTGGTCTCCTTGGTCGCGCCGTACGCAGCATTGATCTTCGACATACCGATCCCCGGAACCTCCACGTAGGAGTCTCGCGGAATGGAGATCGCAGTTGCCGAGGAGCCGTCGTTCGGCACTCGAATGAGCACGATCGTGTCGGTGTTCGAGGCGACCTCGTCGCCGGCTCGCAGCGAATCGAGTTCCGCCTGAGACAGGGCATTGCCATGCGCATCGGTACGGCTGTCGGTGCCGACCATCAGGATGTCGACTGCGCCGTCTGCGCCGCCTCCGAGCCCGAGTCCACCGGCCGTGGCGATGTTCGAGCGCAAGCTGTCGACGCTGCGCCACGCAAACCCGGTGACCACCAGAACCAGAATGGCCAGCGAGGCGACGATGATCTGAGGACCCCGCAGCGCGGTGGCGTGGCGAGGCGTGGCCTGTTCTGCGTCCGTATTCACTGCCGAACGCGGCGTCGAAGAGGCGGTGCGACGGCGACCGTCGAACTCGCGCCCATCGCCGCTTCGAGACCGACGGCTGGGATCTTGACGGCTGGGATCTTGACGGCTGTGGTTCTCGCGGCGACGATTGTCGCGGTGACGGGAGCGGGACTCGTCCCGTGTTCCGTCCGACTCTCGTGGCACCGTGGCTTTCCTCTTCGGTTCGTAGTGTGTCCTGGTTTCGTACCTGTAACGGCTCTAAGGCTACTTGTGAAATCTCACTGCCTCGCTCAAGCTCGGGCGGCGTGCCACACTTTGCGACTGTGGCGAACATCCTTGTGACCGGAGCCGGGGGACAACTCGGACGACAGATAGTGGAACGCGCGGGCAGCCGAGAAGGGGAACACCACACGGTCGGCGCAACGAGCACCGAGCTGGACATCACCGACCCGGCGGCAGTCGCCGCCGCAGTAGTGCCGGGCATGGTCGTCGTCAACTGCGCGGCCTACACCGCAGTCGACGCCGCCGAAACCGACGAGGACCGGGCGATGGCGGTGAACGCCGACGGGCCCCGAAATCTCGCAGAGGCGTGTGCGCGCGTCGGTGCTCGATTGGTACACATATCCACCGATTACGTGTTCGACGGCACATCGACCACGCCGTACGAGCCGGATGCACCGACGGCCCCGAAGAGCGCGTACGGGCGCACGAAACTTGCAGGCGAACAGGCGGTACTACGGGCGCTACCAACCGGGCACGTCGTTCGGACGGCCTGGGTCTACACCGGCTCCGGATCCGACTTCGTGTCCACGATGCGACGGCTGGAGGGTGAGCGCGACACAGTGAGCGTGGTGGACGACCAGGTCGGTTCGCCGACCTATTCGTGGGATCTTGCCGGCGGAGTGCTCGAACTGGTCACTGCGCACCAGGTCGATGCTCCGATTCTGCATGCGACGAACGGTGGAACGGCGAGCTGGTACGAGCTTGCTCGGGCCGTGTTTGCCGGGGTAGGTGCCGATCCGGACCGGGTGAAGCCGTGTTCGAGCTCGGAATTCGTGCGTCCGGCACCGAGGCCCGCGTTCTCGGTTCTGTCCGCCGATGCCTGGGCTCGGGCAGGACTCACTCCGCTACGCGATTGGCGCGACGCGCTCGCCGACGCGCTGGCTGTTTCAGGGCCGGCCGCCACGTGACGGCTGCGCACCGTCGGGGCGCAATCGGGGGAACGATAGTGTTGCGCGCGTGAGTTCCAAGCTGGCCGTCGTGACGGTGACCTATTCGCCCGGTGAATATCTGGATCAGTTCTTGAGTTCGCTCTCGACGGCAACGACCGAGACTCCACAGGTCATCATGGCCGACAACGGGTCGACCGATGGTTCCCCCGAAGCGGCTGATGCTGCCTATCCGAATGCCCGCCTGTTTCGTACGGGTGCAAACCTCGGGTACGGCGGCGCTGTGAACCGTGCGGTTGCCGAGGTCGACGACAGCGTCGAGTTCATCGTCGTCGCGAATCCGGATGTCCGTTGGCACCCGGGCTCGCTGGACGGACTGTTGGCCGCCGCGCAGCGGTGGCCGCGTGCCGGCGCGCTCGGCCCGCTCATCCGCGAACCCGACGGCAGTCGCTACCCCTCGGCTCGCTCGGTCCCCGACCTCACCTCGGGCGCGGGCCACGCCCTGCTCGGCAAGATCTGGCCGAACAACCCATGGACGGCGCGGTACCGACAGGACAACGAGGCTGTGACGGAGCGAACAGTCGGCTGGCTGTCCGGCTCGTGCCTTCTGCTCAGGCGTGCCGCGTTCGATTCGGTGAACGGGTTCGACTCCCGTTACTTCATGTACATGGAGGACGTGGACCTCGGAGACCGCCTCGGAACAGCCGGCTGGCTCAATGTCTACGTTCCAGAAGTCGAAGTTACCCACTCCAAAGGGCATGCGGCAGGTAGACATCCGGAACTGATGCTTCCGGCCCACCACACGAGCGCGTACCGCTTTCAGGCCGATCGTCACCCACATGTGTGGCAAGCTCCCCTTCGATGGGCGCTGCGCGCGGGCCTGGCAGCGCGCTCGAAGGTGGTTGTGGCTTCGGCACTTCGAGCGCGACAGATCGACGATCGGGAACAGCGATGACAACAGAGAGGCCGACGATGTCAGCTGACACGAGCAAGACGACCGATGCTGTGATCCTTGTGGGCGGCAAAGGTACTCGGCTCCGGCCGCTCACCTTGTCGGCGCCGAAGCCGATGCTTCCCACCGCCGGACTACCGTTTCTGCACCACCTGTTGGCGCGTATCAAGGCTGCGGGAATCGATCACGTCGTCCTCGGCACATCGTTCAAAGCAGAGGTGTTCGAGGAACATTTCGGTGACGGTTCCGCACTCGGCCTCGAACTCGAGTACGTCACCGAAACCGAGCCGATGGGCACCGGCGGAGGCATCCGTAACGTCCTGCCGAAACTCCGCGCGGACACTGTGCTCGTGTTCAACGGCGACGTACTCGGCGGCACCGATCTGACCGCGGTTCTCGACACTCACCGCAGAACCGAGGCCGACGTCACGCTCCATCTCGTCCGGGTAGGGGACCCTCGGGCATTCGGCTGTGTCCCGACCGACGAGGATGGCCGCGTCACCGCGTTCCTCGAAAAGACGCAGGACCCGCCGACCGACCAGATCAACGCAGGCTGTTACGTGTTCAAGCGGGAGATCATCGAATCGATCGCGCACGATCGCCCGGTGTCCGTCGAGCGCGAGGTGTTCCCGGCGCTTCTTGCAGAGGGCAAGCGTGTCTACGGCCACGTCGACAGCGCATATTGGCGCGACATGGGAACACCGGAGGACTTCGTCAAGGGCTCGGCCGATCTGGTTCGCGGCATCGCACCGTCCCCGGCCCTGAACGGGACGCGGGGTGAGTCACTGGTTCACCCGAGTGCAGGCATTGCACCGGGTGCACTACTGATCGGCGGAACAGTCATCGGCCGCGGCGCGGAGGTAGGCGCCGGCGCGCGGCTCGATGGCGCGGTCGTGTTCGACGGAGCCAAAATCGAGGCAGGCGCCGTGGTGGAGCGGTCCATCATCGGTTTCGGCGCTCGTATCGGTCCGCGTGCCCTCGTTCGTGACGGCATCATCGGCGACGGTGCCGACATCGGTGCCCGCTGCGAGCTTCTGCGTGGCGCTCGGGTGTGGCCCGGGGTCAAGCTTCCCGACGGCGGTGTGCGCTTCTCAACCGACGTCTGATCGTCGCCGATCAGCGTTGGCGGGCCAGTTCGACAAGGTGCGAGATCGTGTCGGCCTCGGCGTTCGCAGGGAGGTCGTGGACTGGCCACCAACGTAGGTCGGTCGACTCCTCGCTCCGCACCGCGGTGGTTCCCGCCGCAGCGCGGACCAGGAATCTCAGATCGAGGTGACGGGTCGGCTTGCCGAGCGAACACGTGATCGGGTGGGTGTTCGCCGACAGGAGTGTCGGCTCGATCGTGAGTTCGTCGATGCCCGACTCTTCGCGCGCCTCGCGCATCGCCGCGTCGAGGACGGTCTCGTCCGAGGGTTCGCAGTGCCCGCCGAGCTGGATCCATCGCCCGACGCGGGGGTGCAGCGTCAGTAGCACTTGCTCGCCCGACTCGTCGAGTACCAACGAGGATGCGGTGATGTGTCCGGGTTCGTTACTGCGCAAGCAACCGTCGGGGCTCCCTGCGAGAAACGCGAGCATCGTGTGCCGCAAGGAGTCTTCGTGGTGATCGAGCACCGGCCACTCCTCCAGAGCGGCGACAGCAGAGTCGTGTAGCGAGCGAGCGCTCATCTCACATCTCCAGTAGTTCAGCGCCGAGATCGCGCGGTGCGCGAGGTGTCGAAAGTTCCACCGGATGGCCGATTGCGATGGCGCCCATAGCTTTCCAGTCCGCGCGTAGGCCGAGCTCGGCGCGCACCAGATCCGAGGCGAAGATCGTCGAACCGATCCAGCAACTTCCGAGGTCTCGAACGGCCAGCGCGACGAGCAATCCCTGCACCGCAGCTCCGACGGCCACGGTGAACATCGTTTCCTCTGCGCGGGTGCGGTGTTCGTCGGGGTAGGTGTGCGCGCCGTCGGGCACGCAGAACGGAATGACGATCTCGGGAGCGTCGAACAGGATCCTTCCGCGCGCGACACGAGCATCTATCCGACCCTCGTCCAGGCCGTCGGACCGCAGGTCTTCACGCCACTTCTCCGTCATGCGGTCGAGCAACCGGGTGCGCAGTGCGGGCGTGCGCACCCAGACGAACCTGACCGGTCGAGTGTGGTGTGGCGCGGGCGCAGTGAGCGCATCGGCTACCGCGCCACGGATGTCCTCGGGGTTTACCGTCTCGTCGGAGAACGAGCGCACCGACCTACGCAGCAGTAGCGCTTGTCGTCGTCCGCGCACGATCGACTCTTCGGTGCCGAGCCAGAACAGGTCGTCCTCGCCCGGACGAACCAGATCTCGGGCGCGCGAACCGTCGTCGACAGGTGTGAGACCCCGCACGACGGCAACCGGTACCGACCCGAGCTTGCCCTTGACGAGATCGCCTGCGGCGGCGATCTCGTCGGCTACGGCGACTTCGGTCACGATCAGCTCGTTGCCCTGGCTGTCCTCGGCGCCCGCATAGGCATGGACCACGGCGAGGCCTGCGCTACCGATGGCCGCGTCCGTCTGTCCGATGCGCCATGCCCTACCCATCGTGTCCGTGACGACCACGCCGACGGACACGCCGAGCAACTGGGCAAGCGAGTTGCGGAGAGCGGATGCGCTCTTGTCGGGATCCTCGGGCAACAGCGCGAGTTCGGCGCCGTCCACATTGGAGCCGTCGATTCCCGATGCTGCCTGAACGATGCCGAGGCGGTTCTCGGTGATGAGTGTGCGCCCCTTGCGCGCAACTATCCGGACTGCCTCCTGGTCCACGAGTACCCGACGTGCAGCGTCGCGTTCCTCCAGATCGACAGGTGCGTCGACGAGCCTGCCTTCGACCTTGGAGATCACCTTGCTCGTGACGACCAGGATGTCGTTCTCGCGGATCCATGGTGCATGCTCGGCGATGGATGCAGCGAGATCGTCCCCCGGGCGAAATTCGGGAAGACCACGCACAGGCAGGATTTCGATGCTTCCTCCCGGGGCGTGATCGGTCGGTACCGTACCGGTCACAGCGTCAGACCCGCCGATCGCAACGCCACAGCGGCCATCTCTGCGGTTGTTCTCGGGTCGGTCATGAGCAGTGGAACGCTGACGACGTCGACCCCTGGCACCGCCGCGGTGTCGGTCGAGTGAATCATCCACGTATCGAGGATTCCGGTGTCCGACCGTGCGCCGTAGTATCTTCCGACAGCTTCGGCGCTCGTGTCGACGCCGATGACCGAGAGGCATTCGTCGGCCATCCCGCGCAACGGTTTCCCGTCGACGACGGGGGACAGGCCGACCACCTTGGCTTCGGTGGTACGGAGCGCACTGCGTATTCCGGGCACGGCGAGGATGGCGCCGACGCTCACTACCGGGTTGGACGGAGCGAGGATCACGGCGTCGGCGCTCTCGATCGCGTCGAGTACGCCTGGCGCTGGAGTTGCTTGCTCGGCGCCGATGTTCGCGAAGCTGTGCGTCGGTATCTGCGCGCGGTATCGAACCCACCACTCCTGGAAGTGAATTGCACGCCGAGATTCTCCCGAGGCGTCGTCGGGGTCTGTCACCACGACGTGTGTCTCGCTGCGATCGTCGGAGACGGGGAGCAGTCGGACGCCTGGCTTCCATCGGTTGCACAGCGCTTCGGTCACTGCGGACAACGGGTATCCAGTGCGCAGCATCCGACTGCGAATGAGATGGGTTGCCATGTCTCGATCTCCGAGCCCGAACCAATCGGGATCGGCGCCGTAGGCCGCGAGTTCGTCTCGTGCGTGCCACGTCTCCGCGATTCGGCCCCATCCGCGTTCGGTGTCGATTCCGCCGCCGAGTGTGTACATGCACGTGTCGAGATCGGGGCAGATTCTGAGCCCGTGCATCCACACGTCGTCGCCCACGTTGACGACGGCGGTGATGTCGCCGTCGTCACCGAGAAGGGTATTGAGACCTTGGAGGAAACGAGCTCCTCCCACACCACCGACCAAGACAGTCACTTTCACAGGTCGAAAGCCTATGCCGTGTGGCCGTGCGGTGCGTGGGCGCCCGCCGTTCCGGCGAGCTCACCGCATGTTCGACGGGTATTTTTCGGGCGCGACACGCGCAAGACGGGCGCAGATCCTTCGAGGGTGCCGATTCGGGGGTTCTAGATGGTATTGCAAAATGGTTCATCGGCTTGACCGCGACGCACTCCGGCGTGTCTAATCACATGTATGTCATTCCAAGGTTTCCGAGTGAGTTCACTTGGAGGCGGCCTTGATTCGAACATGCGTTCTCATGCGGCGTGATCCTTGTGGGCAACGTGTAGTAGAGGTCGAGGGTTTGAATGTGACTGTGAATGGCTACGAATACCGGCGCGGGGCAAGGTGTTCGGAACCGACCGGCAATATCTGCGCTAGTAAATGGTGAGGAGGCGGAAGCGATGTATGACCAGCACGTGACACGTGAACAACGGGGAGAGTCCCCTGCTCACCTCAGCGCAGTCGACGACGCGCCGCAGACCGATTCCGAAGCAGGCGCAGCACGAGGCGACTGCGCGATCAGTATCGACAACGATGTATCCGGCGACGTCCGTTCGGAGATCGTTCCGGTGGATGCGGCGTCCGCGTACGTCGTGCACACAGAGGCCGACATCGATTCCGATGATGACTCGGACGACGGCATCGCAGAACAGCTTTCGATGCGTGAGCCTGTGAAGCCGGCCCTGAGTCTCATCGCTGGTTTCGATCAGATGTTCGAGGAAATCGAAGATCAGTGGCAGGAACGTGCCCTCTGTGCGCAGACCGACCCCGAAGCGTTCTTCCCTGAGAAGGGAGGCTCGACTCGCGAGGCGAAGCGCATCTGCCTCGGCTGTGAAGTCAAGGACGAATGCCTGGAGTATGCACTCGCGAACGACGAGCGCTTCGGCATCTGGGGTGGTTTGTCCGAGCGTGAGAGGCGCCGTCTCAAGCGTGGAATCGGCTGAGACCGGCCTTGGGTCGACGCACGCCTCCGGTAGGCCGTCAGTCGTCGGCTGCGCAGTCAGTCTCCGTTTACGCAGTCAGTCCCCGTCGATGCCCGGATCCACCACATCGGGCTCGACTCCGAGGTAGGTGGCAACCTGCTCGACCAGCACCTCGTACAGCAAATCCTCGAGATCTTCAGGGTGCTTCGCCCGTCGTTCCAGCGGCCTCCTGAACAGGACTATCCGAGCGCGCGTAGCTTCGCCGCGCTTGTCGATGCCTGCAGGAACGAGTCGTGACAGCGGCACCGGGCCCTCGGCGACAACCTCAGGTGGCCAGTTGACGGACTCGGGATCCTTCGCGCGGATCTTCGGTACCTCGTCGACAGCGATATCGAGGCGCTCGAGCTTCTCATGCCACTTATGGTCGATTCGCGCGAAAGCTTCCAGTACGGATCGGTCGAATCTGTCTGCTCGCGAACGGTGTCCTGGCACGTTGTTGGGCAGTACAGGGCCGCGGATCCCCCGTCCGCGTCGTGCGGCAGATCGAGAGGTCGTTCTGCGTCCGGATGCACTTCGAGCCATGGCGTGAGGTTATCGGGGTCTGCTCGCGGTGTGTCGATCGGCTCGGCGAAAGAAGCGGGGGTTAGTCTCTCTGGTGTGAGATCTCTGCGTGGATGCTGCCGGCCTGGGTGCAACCGTTCGGCCGTTGCGACGCTCACGTATGTCTATTCGGATTCGACGGCTGTGGTCGGCCCCCTCGCCACCGTGGACGAGCCGCACTCCTGGGATCTGTGCGAGGTCCACGCATCGACCACCACGGCACCCAAGGGGTGGGAACTGGTTCGGTACGAAGGCGGCTTCACCACGTCGACGCCGGACGAGGATGACCTCACCGCCCTGGCGGAGGCCGTTCGCGAAGCCGGTCGTGGAGAACGTGGCAAGGAATCCGGCTCCGTCCGCACTCAGGAGGGTCGGCGTACGCCGGACTCGGCAACGGACCGCCGCCCGGGTTCGCCGGTACGGACCGGTCGTCGCGGCCATTTGCGGGTGCTTCCGGACCCCACGGCCTGATTCCATCGGCGCCATCGAAAACCATGTTCCGACGCAGCATCGTTCGAGTGAACGATGCGGGCATCATTTCTGTCACATCTGCCCTTTGTCGTCGCGCCGACCACACTCATCTATGACACATTCGTAGGTCGACGGACTGGAAAGACCCGTACTCGCGCACCACCCACCCGATAAACCCCCACCTGATCAATACGAGGAGTCGTTCGTGGCACGCACTGCCGAAGCCGTCAATGCAGTCATCAAGGCCTACGACGTTCGTGGGGTGGTGGGTGAACAGATCGATGCGGCCTTCGTCCGTGACGTCGGTGCGTCGTTCGCACGATTGGTGAAGGACTCCTCGGTGACGCAGGTTGTCATTGGGCACGACATGCGTGCGTCGTCGCCGGAGCTGTCGAAGGCCTTTGCCGACGGCGTCACCTCCCAAGGGCTGAATGTCGTGCACATCGGCCTTGCATCCACCGACCAGCTGTACTTTGCGTCCGGCATGCTCGACTGCCCCGGTGCAATGTTCACCGCCAGCCACAATCCGGCGAAGTACAACGGCATCAAACTGTGTCGATCCGGCGCCAAACCAGTCGGACAGGACACCGGCCTCGCGACGATCAAGAGCGAGTTGGTCGATGGGGTCCCGTCCTTCGATGGTGAGCCGGGCTCGGTGACCGAGCGTGATGTGCTGAGCGACTATGCAAGTTTCGTCAAGAACCTGGTCGACCTGTCGCAGGTGTCCGGTGTGAAGATCGCGGTCGATGCCGGCAACGGCATGGGTGGTCACACCGTTCCCGCGGTGTTCGAGGGCTTGCCCGTCACGGTCGAACCGCTCTACTTCGAGCTCGACGGGACCTTTCCGAATCACGAAGCGAACCCGCTCGACCCGGAGAATCTGAAGGACCTGCAGAAGTTCGTTCTGGACACGGGCGCTGATATCGGACTCGCGTTCGACGGTGACGCCGATCGGTGCTTCGTCGTCGACGAGAAGGGAGACCCGGTGTCGCCCTCGGCGGTGACCGGACTCGTCGCCGAGCGCGAGTTGGCGAAGGAGCCGGGCGCGACGGTGATCCACAACCTGATCACCTCGCGAGCTGTCCCCGAGTTGGTGACCGAGCTCGGCGGCACCCCGGTGCGGACGCGGGTCGGCCATTCGTTCATCAAGCAGCAGATGGCGGACACCGGTGCCATCTTCGGTGGCGAGCACTCGGCGCACTACTACTTCAGGGACTTCTGGTGTGCGGATTCGGGGATGCTGGCTGCGTTGCACGTGCTTGCCGCGCTCGGCTCTCAGGATCGTCCGCTGTCCGAGTTGATGAGTTCCTACGAGACCTACTCGGCGTCCGGGGAAATCAACTCCACTGTCGCCGACGCTGCCGAGAGGACCACTGCGGTACTGGAGGCGTTCGCCGATCGCACCGTGTCTATCGATCGACTGGACGGCGTGACGGTCGACTTGAAGGACGGCGCCTGGTTCAACCTCCGAGCGTCCAATACCGAGCCGCTGCTGCGTCTTAACGTGGAGGCTCGCAGTTCATCCGAGGTCGATGCACTCACCTCGGAGATTCTCGACGTGGTCCGGGCCTGACTGGAATAGTGGACGTGTCCGTGGGTATACGGGCACCATCACATGTGAGGCATACGA
>NZ_LVCV01000045.1 GCF_001647195.1 Rhodococcus sp. EPR-157
GCCGATACCGACGGCGCTCTCCGTAGCGCCGCGTTGGCCGGCGCTCAGACTCGTGCAACTGCGGCGTCGTTCGCCGACATCGTCGGTGAACGCTTGATCGATCTCCGCCCGCGCAGTGTCGTGTTCGTAGCCGGCGGTGGTCGTGCAGAACGGGCGGCAGAAGTCCTGATCGCCGCCGTCGGTGCGCGTATCGGAGTCCCGCTCGTGCATTTGCCCGGCACACCTCCGTGGGTGGGACCTTTGGATGTCGTCCTCGTGTGCGGCGACGATGCGGGCGATCCGAGGCTGTCCGAGTCGACGGCGGCCGCCGTTCGCCGCGGCGCGGAGACGATTTTGATGACCCCCGACGAGGGGCCGCTACGCGCTGCCGCAGCTGGTCGTGCACTGTTCCTTCCGCCGCGTGTGGCAGTGCGCGAACCCAACACCTTGATGCGCTACGTCGCTGCCGGAGTGAGTGTTCTGGGCTCCGTGGCCGGCGGTGTCCATCGGCCGCTCCTGCCCGATCTGTCCCGCCTCGCCGATGCGCTCGACGACGAAGCATCGCGAAATCACCCATCTCGCGAGGTGTTTCACAATCCAGCGAAGTCCGTCGCAGTGCGTATGTCGAACAGGCGAGTGGTGTTCAGCGGAGCCGGGGCGCTCGCCATGGAGGCGGCCCGCCACGGCAGCGAGGTGATGTTCCGCGTCGCCGGCGTCGTGTCGGCGTCGAGTGTGCTCTCCGAGGTCATCGCGGCCGCAGTGCACGCGGCGCGAGCGAGCACTGCGGTGCCCACGGACTACGACCCTTTCTTTCACGACGAGCAAGTAGACGGTCCACGCCCCGAGGCGGCCATACGTGTTCTCGTCGCCGCGTCCCCTGCGCGCGCAACGGAGGCCGAGCGCAGGACTGCAGCGGTGAGCGACGTCGAGATACTCGTCGCTGGTGTGGGCGGGTCGAACCCGGCAATACCGGGCGAGCAAGGCTCGATGGTGGACGAGCTCGGCGAGTTCGAGTCGATGGCACTACTGGCGACGCGGTTGGAGATGGCTGCCGCATACCTACATCTGATGGGCGGTACATAGTGCAACCACTGCGTGGGGCAGTTAGGTCGTACGCATGGGGATCTCGAACCTCGCTTGCGCAACTACAGGGTCGATCGGTGCCCTCGGAGCATCCGGAGGCCGAAATTTGGCTCGGCGCGCATCCTGCCGACCCAGCGCATCTGACCGGCGAGGGAGAAGAGCGTTCTCTTCTCGACGCAATCGACGAATGTCCATCTCGTGAGCTCGGTACCACGATTTCGCAGAAATACGCTGGACGCCTACCATTTCTCCTGAAACTGCTTGCGGCAGAGGAACCTCTGTCACTTCAAGCGCACCCGAGTGCACATCAGGCCAAAGAGGGGTACGCGCGGGAAGAGGCGAGGCGCGTTCCCATCGACTCCCCGATACGAAACTATCGAGACGACTCGCACAAACCCGAACTGATCGTCGCACTCACCGAGTTCCACGCCTTGGCAGGTTTCCGGTCCCCGAAGTACACAGTCGAGTTCATCGACGCCCTCGGTGTCGACGCACTGTCCGGATACCGATCGTTGCTCGCCGATCAACCCGACGACGCGGGGCTGCGCACGGTGTTCACGTCGTGGATCACGTTGCCCGGACCTGCGCTCGACGCCTTGCTGCCGCTGGTGGCCGACGGGTGTGTTCGGTACCTCTCCACGACAGCGCACCAGGACGGTGGCCGGTTCGTGGCCGAAGCGCGGACTCTGCTGGAGCTGGGGGAGTCCTACCCGGGTGACGCAGGCGTGCTCGCCGCACTGCTGCTCAATCGTGTCACGCTGACGCCAGGGCAAGGGTTGTATCTCGACGCTGGAAACCTGCATGCATATCTGTCCGGAACAGGCGTCGAGATCATGGCCAATTCGGACAACGTCTTGCGTGGTGGGCTGACCCCGAAGCACGTCGATGTGCCGGAGCTGCTCAGGGTTCTCGATTTCGAACCCGCCGACGTGTCGATCTTGGAGCCCGACGTCGACACGGCGGGAGTCCCGGTCGTCTATCGCACTCCTGCATCGGAGTTCGCACTCTCACGATCGATGCTCGCCGACGGCTCGTCGGTCACCCTCGACAGTGCCGGGCCTCAGATCGTGTTGTGCACCGGTGGCCGAGTTGCGCTGGCCGCCGACACCGACAGTGCCGGCGGCGGGGGAGTCGAGCTCGTTCTGGAGCGGGGAACCGCTGCATGGGTGTCCGCTTCTGATCCCGTGATCACAGCGATCGCCCGCTGGGGTGACGCCGAGATCTTCGCTGCCACCGTCGGCGCGACCTCGGGCTGAGCCGCTTTTCGCCAAGCTCCTACGTGCCGCATTGTCGCGGCTTACTGTGTTACCAAAGGGATTCGAGTGAACTGGGCGCGTAGTGTCGAGCGGCCCACTCGAGCGATTCAGTCGAACAGAGAGAACAACAACGATGGAACACGAGCGCGCGCCGCAGGCCGCTCCCAAGACCGGGATCTTCCGAACCAAATCGGTCGAACAGTCCATCCGCGACACCGACGATCCTGATACCAAGCTCCGAAAGGAACTCACCTCCTGGGATCTGACGGTCTTCGGGGTAGCCGTGGTCATCGGCGCGGGAATCTTCACTCTCACGGCCAGGACCGCCGGAAACGTCGCTGGGCCGTCGGTGTCCCTTGCGTTCGTGCTTGCCGCGATCGCGTGCGGTCTTGCTGCGCTCTGCTATGCGGAGTTCGCGTCGACGGTTCCGGTCGCGGGCAGCGCGTACACCTTTTCCTATGCCACCTTCGGCGAGTTCATCGCCTGGATCATCGGCTGGGACCTCGTTCTCGAATTCGCCCTCGCAGCGTCCGTCGTCGCGAAGGGTTGGTCGCTCTATCTGGGCGAGGTGCTCGGCGCGTCGTCGCCCGTCGTGACGATTGGATCGATCGATGTCGATTGGGGAGCGTTCCTCATCGTCGTGATCATCACCGTGTTGTTGGCCAGCGGCACCAAGCTGTCCTCACGTGTATCGCTCGTGATCACTGCGATCAAGGTGGCAGTGGTGTTGCTCGTCGTCGTGGTCGGGGCGTTCTACATCAAGGCAGAGAACTACTCCCCGTATGTGCCTCCTGCTCAGGAAGGGTCGACCGGGGAGGGCATCCACCAATCTCTCCTCTCGTACGTGACCGGTGCAGGTGGCAGCACGTTCGGCTGGTACGGCCTCCTGGCAGCCGCGAGCTTGGTGTTCTTCGCGTTCATCGGATTCGACGTCGTCGCCACCACGGCCGAGGAGGCCAAGGAGCCGCAGAAGGCGCTTCCTCGGGGGATTCTGGGTTCACTCGCCATCGTGACGGTTCTGTACGTCGCAGTGACGCTGGTCTTGACCGGGATGGTCAACTACACCGAACTCGGTGGTGACAGTTCGACGTTGGCGACGGCATTCGAACTCAATGGTCTCACCTGGGCGAAGAACGTCATCTCCTTCGGTGCGCTCGCGGGCCTGACCACCGTGGTGATGGTTCTGATGCTCGGCCAGACGAGGGTGCTGTTCGCGATGTCCCGGGACGGACTCATGCCACGCGGCCTTGCGCACACGGGCAAGCGCGGAACCCCGGTTCGAATCACAGTGATCGTCGGCGTCGTCGTCGCCGTGCTTGCTGCCTTCTTCCCGATCGGACTGCTCGAAGAAATGGTGAACATCGGCACGCTGTTCGCCTTCGTGCTCGTGTCGATCGGAGTGGTCGTCTTGCGAAAAACCAGGCCTGATCTCCCGCGTGGTTTCAAGGTTCCGCTGATGCCCCTCATCCCCATTCTCGCTGTTGTGTCGTGTCTGTGGCTGATGGTGAACCTGTCTGTCGAGACGTGGCTTCGGTTCATCGCCTGGATGGCCATCGGCGTGATCGTCTACTTCGTCTACAGCAAGCGCAATGTCGAAAAACTGCTGCTCGAGCGGGAGAAAGCGGATTCTCGGGAGTAGCATCCGGATTCGAAGCCCTGTTGCTCGAAAGCGGCCTGCTGTACGCTTCGATAACAAACCTCGAGTTCTTTCAAGGGGATGGTCTTCGATGAAACGCGCCGGGCGCGCGTCCGCAACGGCGGACAAGCACTCCGGTGGCGGCGTGTCGGGGGACGCAGCCGCCATGCACTCCACGTTCGACTCGACCCGTGTGCGGGGACGGAGGCGAACCGGCAAGCGGCCGCTGTGGCTTCTCGGCTTGCTGGCACCAGCATCTGCGCTGCTTCCCTCGCAGCTGGTCATGTGGACGGGAATGCCGATCTTCTGGTGGAGCGGCGTCATGGTCTTCTTCATGATCATTCCGCTCATCGACCTTCTGGCCGGTGAGGACGGAGACAACCCGTCCGACTCGGACGTCGAGGAAATGCAGGAAGATCGCTTCTACCGGTGGTGCACGTATCTGTTCCTGCCCGTGCAGTTCGTGACCTTGCTGGTCGCGTGTTGGATGTGGGCGTTCGGCGGATTGACCGTGATCGACAAGATCGGGCTCGCTGTCACTGTCGGTCTGGTGGCAGGAACCGGAATCAACGCGGCCCACGAACTCGGTCATCGGATCGAGGAACACGAGCGCTGGCTGGCGAAGGTCGCGCTGACGCAGACCATGTACGGGCATTTCTTCGTCGAGCACAACAGGGGACATCACGTTCGTGTGGCAACGCCGAACGACCCCGCCAGCGCGCGGATAGGCGAAAACCTGTGGATGTTCCTACCGCGGAGTGTGTTCGGCGGGCTTAGGTCGGCGTGGGAGCTGGAGATGCAACGGCTCGACCGCCGCGGCATCCGGTGGTGGAGCATCCGCAACAATCTGCTGCATGCCTGGGCAATGAGTGCACTGTTGTTCGGCGGCTTGGCTCTGGTGTTCGGCGCCGAGATTCTGCCGTACCTCGTCCTACAGGCGGTCGTGGGCGTGTTCCTGCTCGAAACGGTCAATTACATCGAGCATTACGGATTGCTCCGTGAGAAGAACGAGCGCGGGCGCTTCGTGAAATGCTCCCCGCGCCACAGCTGGAACAGCGACAGGTTGTGCACCAATATATTTCTCTACCATCTGCAGCGGCACAGCGATCACCATGCGAACCCGGGTAAGCGCTATCAGACGCTGCGCAGCTGCGACGAGGCGCCACAGCTCCCGGCGGGCTACGCGTCGATGGTGCTGATAGCTGCAGTTCCGCCGCTGTGGCGACGCGTGATGGACCACCG
>NZ_LVCV01000046.1 GCF_001647195.1 Rhodococcus sp. EPR-157
GAAAGGGATCTCTCGGGCATCGTGCGAGAGCGCGAGACGAGAATTCGAGCGCGCGTGCAGGTAGCCCGGAGCCGATCCTCAGCGACCCGATAGCCTGGTGCAGGAATTCGACGCACAACAGGAGAGGCAAGATGACGACCTCAGTATCGCCGGACGATCGTTCGGCAACAGGATCGGCACTCACCGCAGACAATCGGGGTGGAATCGACTTCAAGGTCGCAGATCTGTCGCTCGCGGAGTTCGGTCGCAAGGAGATCCGCCTCGCCGAGCACGAGATGCCCGGGCTGATCGCACTTCGTCGTGAATACGCAGAGGTTCTGCCTCTCAAGGGTGCTCGAGTCTCCGGTTCGCTCCACATGACGGTTCAGACGGCTGTCCTCATCGAAACTCTCGTTGCGCTCGGTGCCGAGGTTCGATGGGCGTCGTGCAACATCTTCTCGACCCAGGACCACGCGGCTGCGGCAGTCGTCGTCGGCCCGCACGGCACCGAGGACGAGCCCAAGGGCGTACCGGTCTTCGCGTGGAAGGGCGAAACCCTGGAGGAGTACTGGTGGGCGGCCGAGCAGATGCTCACGTGGCCCACAGGTGCCGATGGAACTGCCAGGCCGGCGAACATGATCCTCGACGACGGTGGCGACGCCACGATGCTGGTACTGCGCGGCGCGCAGTTCGAGAAGGCCGGTGTCGTACCGCCGACCGACGACGACCACGACTCGGACGAGTACAAGGTGTTTCTCGGCCTGTTGCGTCGTTCGCTCGCGGAGTCGAAGTCCAAGTGGACCGAGATCGCAGCGGCAATCAAGGGCGTCACCGAGGAGACAACGACCGGTGTCCTCCGTCTGTACCAGTTCGCTGCAGCGGGTGAACTTACGTTCCCGGCCATCAACGTCAACGACTCGGTCACCAAGAGCAAGTTCGACAACAAGTACGGCACACGGCATTCACTGATCGACGGCATCAACCGCGGCACCGACGTGCTGATCGGCGGCAAGGCCGTTCTCGTCTGCGGCTACGGTGACGTCGGCAAGGGGTGCGCCGAGGCACTGAAGGGCCAGGGCGCACGCGTCACGGTCACCGAGGCGGACCCGATCAATGCGCTGCAGGCGCTCATGGACGGCTTCGACGTGCGGACCGTCGAGGAGTTCATCGACAAGGCCGACATCGTCATCACCTCGACCGGCAACCTCGGCATCATCACCTTCGATCACATGAAGCGGATGAAGCACCAGGCGATTCTCGGCAACATCGGACACTTCGACAACGAGATCGACATGGCCGGACTGGAAAAGGCCAAGGGCGTCACGCGAATCAACATCAAGCCGCAGGTCGACGAATTCCAGTTCCCCGACGGTCACTCGATCATCGTGTTGTCGGAAGGTCGACTGCTCAACCTGGGCAACGCCACCGGACACCCGTCGTTCGTGATGAGCAACAGCTTCTCCAACCAGGTCATCGCGCAGATCGAACTGTGGACCAAGCCGGACCAGTACGACAACGAGGTGTACCGACTTCCGAAGCATCTCGACGAGAAGGTCGCGCGCATTCACGTCGAGGCACTCGGTGGAACCATCACCAAGCTCACCAAGGAGCAGGCCGAGTACATCGGTGTCGACGTCGAGGGCCCGTACAAGCCCGAGCACTACCGCTACTGATTCCGGCGCAGGCAGCCGCAGTGGGCACTCTGATAGTCATCGAGGGAGTCGACGGCGCGGGCAAGAACACGCTCGCCCGTCGGCTGGTCTCGGCGTGGGAACGCGACGATCTCGAGGTGGTACGGGTCGGATTTCCGAGGTACGACTACTCGGTCCATGCGGACCTGGCCGCCGAGGCCTTGCGCGGGGAACATGGCGACACGGCGGAGAGCGTGCACGCGATGGCGCTGCTGTTCGCGCTCGACCGGCGGGACGCGGCCCGGGACATTCGGAAGATGCTCTCTCGCAACGACATCGTCCTTCTCGATCGATATGTGGCCTCGAACGCGGCTTACACCGCCGCGCGACTCGAGGAGTCCGCCGACGGCGAGGCGGTCGAGTGGATCAAGGCTCTCGAATTCGACAGGTTCGGCGTGCCCGTGCCCGATGTGCAGATTCTGCTCGACGTTCCCGTGGAGCTTGCGGCCGAGCGTGCGGCGTCCCGTGAGGTCGCCGATGTATCCCGAATCCGAGATGTCTACGAACGTGACAGCTCCCTGCAGAGCCGGACCTCGGCGGTGTACGGACAACTCGCGGCATCGAACTGGGTGTCGCCGTGGCGCATCGTCTCTGCGGACGTGGATCCGGATCGACTCGCCGCCGACGTGTTCAATCAGCCACCTGACGCCGGGAAAGTGACAACATAGGACCATGAAGCCTCGGATTCTTGTAGTCGACGACGATTCGGCTCTGGCCGAAATGTTGACCATCGTCCTTCGCGGCGAGGGTTTCGAACCGTTCGTGGTCGGAGACGGGACGCAGGCTCTGGCCGCAGTCCGCGAGAACCGACCGGACCTGGTACTCCTCGACCTCATGCTCCCGGGCATGAACGGTATCGACGTGTGTCGCGTACTGCGCGCGGACTCGGGCGTTCCGATCGTCATGTTGACGGCGAAGACGGACACCGTCGATGTGGTCCTCGGTCTCGAGTCCGGTGCGGACGACTACATCATGAAACCGTTCAAGCCCAAGGAACTCGTCGCCCGCGTGCGAGCTCGTCTGCGTCGCACCGAGGACGAGCCTGCCGAGTTGCTGTCGATAGCCGACATCATCATCGATGTGCCGGCCCACAAGGTCAGTCGCGGTGACGAGTTGGTGTCCTTGACGCCTCTGGAATTCGATCTCCTCGTCGCTCTCGCACGTAAGCCTCGTCAAGTCTTCACCCGCGAGGTATTGCTCGAGCAGGTGTGGGGCTACCGTCATGCCGCCGACACCCGCCTGGTGAACGTTCACGTTCAGCGGCTGCGCGCGAAGGTCGAGAAGGACCCGGAGAATCCCGAGGTGGTGTTGACCGTGAGGGGGGTCGGCTACAAGGCCGGACCACCGTGATCTGGTTCACCCGATCGCGGCGGCGAATCAATGGAACGTTCACGCCGCTCCTGCGCTGGTTCAGGGCCCTCGGTGCGTCCGTAGGCCACGCCTGGCGCAGGTCTCTACAGCTCAGAGTCGTCGTATCGACACTGACGCTTTCTCTGGTCGTCATCGTAATCCTCGGAGCCGTGCTGACCGGTCAGATCACCGACCGGCTACTCGAGGCCAAGATCACCGCAGCCACCGAGGAGCTGGAGCGCTCGCGGACCACCGTCGAAGGTGCATTGGCGGGAGCCGAGGAGACGACCGGCCTCAACGCCAGGCTCGAACGTGCGCGTGCGCAGCTGACCAGCCGCGATGTCGACGCAGGTCAGACCTCCGGGTCGGCAGGTACGTTCGATCCAGTGCTGATCGTGAAGGGGGACAGCGTTCGAGCCGACTCGTCGATCGGCCCGGCAAGCCAGATACCCGACAGTCTTCGAAACTTCGTGCAGGAAGGTCTGATCAGCTGGCAATACGCCACGGTGACCGACGCCGAGCAAGGTGATTACACCGGCCCGGCGATCATTTTCGGTACCCCGACGGCATCGGACGTCGCCGATCTGGAGTTGTACCTAGTGTTTCCGCTCGGCAGCGAAGAACGAACGTTGTCGCTGGTGCGCGGGACCCTCCTGATCGGCGCCATCGTGTTACTGGTCCTGTTGGCTGCCATCTCGATGCTCGTGGCACGACAGGTGGTTCTGCCGATCCGGTCGGCATCGCGCATCGCTGTGCGGTTCGCGGATGGGCGACTGAAGGAACGGATGCCGGTCAGAGGCGAGGACGACATGGCGAGGTTGGCCATGTCGTTCAACGAGATGGCCGAGAGTCTGTCGAAACAGATCACTCAACTGGAAGAGTTCGGCAGTCTTCAGCGTCGGTTCACCTCGGATGTCAGTCACGAGCTGCGAACACCGTTGACGACGGTGAGGATGGCGGCGGATCTCATTCACGACGGCAGCGCGGATCTCGATCCGGCGCTGAAGCGGTCCTCCGAACTGTTGGTCAACGAGCTCGACAGATTCGAAACGCTCCTGGGCGATCTACTGGAGATCAGCCGACACGACGCAGGCGTCGCCGAGTTGGCGGCGGAACAGCTCGACCTGAGGATGTGCGCACGGGCGGCAGTGTCGACGGTTCGACATCTGGCGCGGGAGAGCGCGACGGAAGTGATCGTCGACATGCCGGATCACGCGGTCATCGCGGAGGTCGACCCGCGACGCGTCGAACGGATCCTCCGAAATCTCCTGGCAAATGCCCTCGATCACGGAGAGGGACGACCCGTGCTGATCCGACTGCGTGCCAACGCGGACGCGGCTGCATTCGTCGTCCGCGACCAGGGAATCGGACTGCGGCCGGGTGAAGAGAAGCTCGTGTTCAATCGTTTCTGGCGTTCGGACCCGTCGAGGGTGCGCAGATCGGGCGGTACCGGTCTCGGTCTTGCCATCAGTGTCGAAGATGCGCGTCTGCACGACGGAAAATTGGAGGCGTGGGGCGCAGTAGGGGAAGGCGCATGCTTCCGGCTGACGTTGCCTCTGGTACGTGGCCACAAGGTGATCGGCAGCCCACTTCCGCTCAAGCCGAGCACCAGACGGTACACGCAGGGTCAGCCACTTCCTGCCTCTCCGGAGCGAACGGACGGGTCGGCAGCGGTCGATCCGTCGAACACCTCGTCTCGGCCCGAGACGCCTGCTTCCGCGGCGATCGAGTCAGCCAAGGCACATGTGCCCGACGGGGGTGGTCAGTGATGACTCGAAGCCGCCGTATCTCCTTGACCGGTGTACTGCTCGTCATGGCGTTGTCGACCGGGTGTGCCAGCCTTCCCGAGTCGTCCAGTCCGCAGGCGATCGGGTCGCTCACTGCAGGCGCGGCGTCGACCACTCCACCTCCGCCGGCGGCCGGACGCGAACCGGACCTACTGCTTCGCGATTTCGTCACGGCCAGTGCGAGTTCGGCCAATCGCCATCAAGCTGCACGTCAGTTTCTGACCAGCGCTGCGTCGAGCTCGTGGGACGACGGAGCGAAGACGGTCATCGCCGACAAGATCGATTTGCTGACCGGTCCGCGAACCGACACCGAGGCTCAGTTCACGCTGCGCTCGAACACGGTCGGCTTACTGGCTCCCGGCGGCGACTACCAGGCGGGCGCGGGCACCGTCGACTCCAACATTCGAATGGTCCAGGTCGACGGGGAGTGGAGGATCGACGAACTGCCGCCCGGCGTTGTAGTCGATCGTTCCCAGTTCTTCAGCGCCTACCAGCGCAAATCGTTGTTCTTCGTCGATCCGCTCGGCGCCGCGCTGGTTCCCGATGTTCGATGGGTGAGCGGCGGCGCCGACCAGATGGCCAATCAACTCGTGCAGCTGCTGATCGACGGCCCCAAGCCGACGCTCGCGCCTGCGGTATCGAACGAACTGACCAAGGACGTCGGTATCAGGGGGCCGATCACCAAGGCAGACGGACGAACCACTCAGGTCGGCATCGGAACTGGGGGAGTGAAGATCGATTTCGGCGGTCTGCAGGCGGTCGATGCGAAGAACCGCGAGCTTCTTGCCGCGCAGGTCGTATGGACGCTGGCGTCCGCGGATATTTCCGGGCCGTACGTGTTGCTTGCAGACGGCCAGCCGATCGATACCGACAAACCGGACGGGTGGACGACGGCAGACGTCGGTTCGCTCGATCCGCTGGCATCACCGGAAACCGACGTCGGCCTGCACGCCTTGGTGAACGGTCGACTCGTCTCCGTCGGGGACAGCAGCACGACGCCGGTGCCGGGCTACTTCGGGACCGTTCAGAATCTCAGGAGCGCGGCGTTGTCCACCGACGGAACGCTCGTGGCCGGCGTAGCCGATACGGGCCGACCCGCACCGGAGCCGTCGTCGACGCTGATGATCGGCGGATACGACAGCGGGGCATTCCCGGTCGCCGAGGGGCAGTCGATCACGAGACCAACGTGGGGAGTGGACAACAACGCGGCTTGGGCAGTCATCGACGGCATCAACGTGATTCGCGCCTCCCGTGATCCCGCCAACGGTCAGGTTTCGGTGCTGCCCGTGGATGCAGGCGCCGTCACTGCTCTGGGTTCACGCATCACAGATCTCCGGCTGTCTCGTGATGGTGTCCGAGCGGCGATGATCGTCGACGGGCTCGTCTACGTCGCCACGGTGGTCCGCCAAGCCAACGGTACGTACTCGCTGGTCTCGCCGAAGGCCGTCGCGAACGGATTGGGCAGCGACGCCCTCGCGCTCGACTGGAGCACCGGAGACGCGGTCGTCGTGGTTCGCATCGCCACGGACGTTCCGGTCGTGCAGGTCACCACAGACGGCTCTCGTCTCGACGCGCTGCCCAGTCGCAACCTGACGGCCCCTGTGCTGTCGGTCGATGCGACGACCACCACGGAATACGTCGCCGATTCGCGCGCGGTGTTCCAACTGAACAACAACGATCCGGCCGGCGATCGCTACTGGCGTGAGGTGTCAGGGTTGGCCGGGGTGAAAGCGACGCCGGTGCTGCCGGGTTGAAACGAGCCTCGTGTTCGTGTCCGACCTGTAGTAGATACTTCCTGTCCATGGCTGGTCTGCTGGCAGGGATGTTGGATCTGGCGCTACCCCGCGAATGTGGTGGCTGCGACGTTGTTGGCACGTCGTGGTGTGGTCGGTGCGACGACGAACTCTCTCGCGCCCCACTGTCGCTGCGCCCGCGGGTGGATCCAGGAGTGCCCTGCTGGGCCCTCGGGCCGTACTCGGGTCCGCGTCGAGGTGCGGTCCTCGCTCTCAAAGAGCGCAATCGACACGACCTGGCACGCCCGCTCGGTGTCGCACTCGCCGCCGCGGTTCGGACGTTGCGCATGCTCGGGCACATCGATCCACCGGAACTCGGGCGCCTCGTGTTGGTGCCTGCGCCTACCCGAGTCCGCGCGGCTCGAAGCCGCGGTGGCGATCCGGTTCGGCGATTCGCGTCGGCCGCCGCCGAGTCACTCGAGCCCGAACTCGTGTCGGTTCCGTCGGTGCTGCGGATGGGTAGGGGAGTGCGCGATTCCGTCGGACTCGGGGCGGCGGCGCGTGCAGAAAATGTTGCCGGGCACGTCCAGTTCGTGCGCCCGTCCCGTCGCCGGCGCGAGCCCAATGGCGACGCCGGCTACGTGTCGGCCGCGTCGGAACCGACGGTTCTGCTTGTCGACGACGTGTTGACTACTGGCGCTACCGCAAGCGAATCAGTGTGTGTGCTCGCCGAATTCGGGATTCGAGTAGACGGTGTCGTGGTGATCGCCGCGGTGTGACCGTGGGATCGTCGGAGCGCAATGCTGCCAATTCGGTGTGAACAGTGGCAGACGAGCGGATGACAGACTAACGTCGCGAATACGACCGGTGCAGCGAGAAAGTGACTGCCGAGGTGCGATGCGACTTCTCGTACGTGGAGGTGATGCGGCTGAACGTGATGCCGGTTGGTTCCCCACCTGGCATGAGCAATTGCCACGTCGCACCGGCGGCGTGGCCGATATCGGGAGGTACGCGTGACGACCCCTTCACAAGCTTCGGTTTTCTTCGACGACAAACCCTCGGACGAGTCCAGCGAGACCAATGCCGACGTAGTGGTCAAAGGCCGCAATGTCGAGATCCCGGACCATTTCCGGATCTACGTATCCGAGAAACTCGCCAGGCTCGAACGATTCGACCCTTCCATCTACCTGTTCGATGTCGAACTCCAGCACGAACGAAATCGCCGCCAGGCCAAGGCATGTCAACGAGTCGAGATCACGGCCAAAGGTAAAGGTCCCGTGGTTCGAGCCGAGGCCTCCGCGGACAGCTTCTACGCTGCGCTCGAGTCCGTGACCTCCAAATTGGAGAGCAGGCTGCGGCGAACCAAGGACCGGCGCAGAGTCCACTACGGCGAAAAGACCCCGGTGTCCGTCGCCGAGGCAACCGCGGAACTCGCCGAGGACGACAGTCTTGCGCTCGATCCCGACACGAAGCTCGACGCGTTCGAAGAAGAACCGAAGGGTCCCGGCCAGATCGTCCGTACCAAAATCCACTCCGCGGCGCCGATGAGCGTCGACGACGCCCTGTACGAGATGGAGCTCGTCGGCCACGATTTCTTCCTTTTTCACGACGCAGCCAGTGACCGACCGTCGGTCGTATACCGACGGCACGCATTCGACTACGGACTGATCAGACTGACCTGACCGTCGCCGATCGTTCCCGTCGGCGGCAGTCCGACACACCACATCGAAGCGGACCCGACTTGGAAAACACCAGGTCGGGTCCGCTTTCGTGAGAGCACCGCCCGCGATGCGACCCGACGGTGATGTGGTGGGCCTACTACGCGTCGGGGAGCAACGCCTACCATGGACGCGTCGGGTCGGCTCCTGACGCCATCGGCGTCGGGTAGTTGCCTGGCGACATGCTGTGCTGCCTACTGTGACCTGTTTTCCGTAACCGAGGATCGAGGACGAAAAAGCCCGTGCCTTCGCTGTCGTTTTCCAAGCTGCTCCGTGTTGGTGAAGGTCGCATGGTCAAGCGACTCAAGAACATCGCTGACCATGTGTCCACCCTGTCTCCGGACGTCGAGGGCTTGTCCGACGACGCT
>NZ_LVCV01000047.1 GCF_001647195.1 Rhodococcus sp. EPR-157
GCGAGAGGCGTCGTGGCGGGTTCTGTCGCAGCGGCACTTCGACGTGCAGGTCATGGGCGGAGCAGCACTCCACTTCGGCAATATCGCCGAGATGAAGACAGGTGAGGGCAAGACTCTCACCTGCGTTTTGCCCGCATACCTCAACGCCCTCTCCGGTGGCGGTGTACATGTGGTCACGGTCAACGACTACCTGGCCAAGCGTGACTCCGAGTGGATGGGACGCGTGCACCGGTTCCTCGGCCTCGACGTCGATGTGATCCTTTCCGGAATGACCCCCGCCGAGCGTCGCACCGCGTACGCCGCCGACATCACGTACGGAACCAACAACGAGTTCGGTTTCGACTACCTTCGCGACAACATGACGCACTCGCTGGACGATCTGGTTCAGCGCGGTCACAATTTTGCTGTCGTCGACGAGGTCGACTCGATCCTCATCGACGAGGCTCGTACTCCGCTCATCATTTCCGGACCGGCCGACGCGTCGTCCAAGTGGTACGGCGAGTTCGCCCGCATCGTGCCGATGCTGAAGAGCGATGTTCATTACGAGGTCGACATCCGAAAGCGGACCATCGGCGTGCACGAAGCCGGCGTCGAGTTCGTCGAGGACCAACTCGGTATCGACAATCTGTACGAGGCCGCGAATTCACCGTTGGTCAACTACCTCAACAACGCCATCAAGGCGAAAGAGTTGTACACGAAGGACAAGGACTACATCGTTCGCGACGGTGAGGTCATCATCGTCGACGAGTTCACCGGACGCATCCTCGTCGGGCGCCGCTACAACGAGGGCATGCACCAGGCGATCGAGGCCAAGGAAAAGGTCGAGATCAAAGCCGAGAACCAGACGCTGGCGACGATCACGCTGCAGAACTACTTCCGGCTCTACGACAAGCTGTCGGGGATGACCGGTACTGCCCAGACCGAGGCCGCCGAACTGCACCAGATCTACGGATTGGGTGTCATCCCGATCCCGACCAATCGCCCGATGGTGCGTGTCGACAACGGCGACCTCATCTACAAGACCGAGGAAGCCAAATTCGACGCCGTCGTCGACGACGTCGTGGAGCGGCACGGCAAGGGCCAGCCGGTACTGATCGGTACCACCAGTGTCGAGCGCTCGGAGTACCTGTCCAAGCAGTTCACCAAGCGTGGTGTCGTGCACAGCGTTCTGAATGCGAAGTTCCACGAGCAGGAAGCGACTATCGTCGCCGAGGCGGGTCGTCTCGGGGCCGTGACGGTGGCCACGAACATGGCCGGTCGCGGTACCGACGTCGTACTCGGTGGTAACCCCGACATCCTCACGGACCTTCAGCTCCGGAAGAAGGGCCTCGACCCGGTCGAGACTCCCGAGGACTACCAAGCAGCGTGGGAGTCGACGCTCGAGACGGTGCAGTCGCAAGTCAAGGCCGATGCCGAGACCGTGCGCGATGCAGGCGGGTTGTACGTGCTCGGCACCGAGAGACACGATTCGCGGCGTATCGACAATCAGCTCCGAGGTCGTTCCGGTCGTCAGGGTGATCCGGGCGAGTCTCGTTTCTACCTGTCGCTCGGCGACGAGCTGATGCGTCGGTTCAACGGTGGCGCGCTGGAGTCGATCATGACGCGACTCAATCTGCCCGACGATGTGCCCATCGAAGCCAAGATGGTGTCCAAGGCGATCAAGAGCGCGCAGACGCAGGTCGAGCAGCAGAACTTCGAGATTCGTAAGAACGTCCTCAAGTACGACGAGGTGATGAACCAGCAGCGCACGGTCATCTACGAGGAGCGACGCCGCATCCTCGAGGGAGCCGACATGGAGGGCCAGGTCGAGGGCATGATCACCGATGTGATCACCGCCTACGTCAACGGTGCCACCGCTGAAGGTTACGTGGAGGACTGGGATCTCGAGCAGTTGTGGACCGCGCTGAAGACGCTCTACCCGGTCGGTCTCGACCACAAGGAGCTCTCGCACGAGAACGAGTTCGGCGAGAAGAGCGATCTCAGTCGCGAGGAACTCCTCGAAGCACTGCTGGCCGATGCTCGCGCTGCGTATGCCAAGCGCGAGAAGAGCATCGAGGAAGTGGCCGGTGACAACGGCATGCGTGAGCTCGAACGCCGAGTGCTGCTGTCGGTCCTCGACCGCAAGTGGCGTGAGCACCTGTACGAGATGGACTACTTGAAGGAGGGAATCGGCTTGCGCGCGATGGCGCAGCGCGATCCTCTGGTGGAGTACCAGCGTGAGGGTTACGACATGTTCCAGGGCATGTTGGAGGGGCTGAAGGAGGAGTCCGTCGGCTTCCTCTTCAACCTGCAGGTAGAGGCAACCCCCGCTCCTGCCGGACCAGCAGTGGGTGCCGGCCTCGCGGTCGCACCCGGTCTCGCCTCCCCCGTTGGGGCACAGTCACCCCAGCCTGCAGCACCCCAGCCTGCAGCACCCCAGTCGGCGCAGAAGACCGTGCCGAAGCAGGAGGCACCTGCCCCGGTGCCGAGTGCTCTACGGGCCAAGGGGTTGGACGAGCGGACCGAGGAGCGCTTGACGTTCTCGGGACCGGACGAGGACGGAGGGACCGCCGTGCAGCGCAGCGGTCGGCCGTCGACCGGGAGCGATGCGGGACAGCAGGGGACACGTAGGGAGCGCCGAGAAGCCGCTCGGGCCCAGACGAAGACCCCCAAGTCGTCACGGTCCAAGAAGAGGCGATAGCGCCACTCACACCACCCGAAGTGACGTGACAGTCCAGGTGGATCGTCGGGTGGCCGTCGGTCGAGTAGACGTTCGTAGTTCGAGTCGGGCGGCGACGGCGAACACCCGTTGGCCACGGTTGTAGGTGGCGAACACCTCGGCCGCATCGGGTGCTGCCCTGCTCACATGCACCTGCCGAAGGGATGCTGTTCCGAGTCGAAGCCCCGGCGGTCGCGTGCGAACGATGGTCTTGACCGACTCGACGACCCCTGGGGTGAACAGCTTGTCCATGTGGTCGGCCGGTCGACGACGATCGAGCACTTCCAGCAGCAGTCGGAAGGCTTGTTCCGCCCCCCGTCGCGCGTCGGCCAAGGGAAACTGCTCCGATGTGTCTCCCTCGCCTCCCTTCGGTCGGTGCGCTCTGGTGTCGACATGTGTGTCGGTGGGGTGCGTGGCGGACCCTGCGTGAAGGCCGAGGCTTCGAGGAAAGGGTCGACTGCGCCGATCGAGTCCGCACGCACGTGCACGGTGGGTGCAGTCGCTTTCGACGGGCGGCTCGTACGACGGCGCGCGTGCGAGGAAGGCGTGTCGAACCGGTTCGTGTCCCGTGTCCACCCGTTCCTCCTCGAGCTCGTGTGTGGTCTTGCGCGTTCGGACCATTCGTTCTCTAGAATTAAGACGGCGCCGATCGGCGCGCGGTTCCATCGGATCCACCTCGAATGGCTGTAGCCTTTCGGTTCGTCTAGGTTCGAGGACGACGGGTGGTCTCGGGCGCTGAGGCACTTCGACAGGTGTGGCTAGGAAGAGCGGGGAACCGGTACACGCGATGGCTAACAGGCTGACAACGCAGGATGCGTCGTTCTACTTTCTCGAGGCCAGCAGTACGCCGATGCATCTCGGATCGTTGGCGGTCTTCCGTACTCCTCGCAACGGCTTCAGCTACGAAAATCTGCTGTCACTCGTCGAGCAACGACTCGTTCTGGTTCCGCGGTACCGCCAGAAGGTCCGCGAACTGGCGTTCGGGCTCGCGCGCCCAGTGTGGGTCGACGACTCCGACTTCGATATCACGTACCACATCAGGCGATCTGCCCTCCCCAAGCCGGGCTCGGACGAGCAGCTGCACGACCTCGTTGCTCGGCTCACATCGAGGCCGTTGGATCGAACCCGTCCGCTGTGGGAGATGTATCTCGTCGAGGGTTTGAGCAAGAACCGATTCGCGATCTTCACCAAATCGCATTCTGCACTCGTCGACGGCGAGAAGTCGTTGGAGATCGGTCAGGTGATCCTCGACGCGAGCAAGAGCCCGCCGCCGATGGCCGAGGAACTCTGGATGCCTGCGCGTGAGCCGAGGGAGTCGGCGCTCGTACTCGACGCGATCACCGAGTTGATCGCATCCCCGAGCGAGGGAATCGAGGTGCTGCGCGGGGCCGCGAAGGGGGCGCTCGGCATTGCCGGAGGCGCGCTCGGCGCGGCGAGCAAGGTCCTGTCCGCGGTGCGCACCGCCGCACAGGTGGCACCGGCGAGCCCATTGAACGCACCCATTTCGAGGAATCGTCGTTTTGCCGTCGCGAAAACGGAACTGGCCGACTACCGCAAGATTCACACCCGCTTCGAGTGTTCGATCAACGACGTGGTTCTCGCGGTAGTGACCGGTGCGCTCAGGAACTGGCTGCTGTCGCGAGGTGAACCGGTGACCGCCTCGTCGACGATTCGCGCGATGGTGCCCATGTCGGTGTACGTGTCCGACCAGCAGGCCGGGGACGACGAGTACACCGACAATGCGCAGGCAAGCGAAGTCTCGTCGTTCCTCATCGATCTTCCCGTCGGGGAGCTCAATGCGGTGGTGCGGTTGTCGCACATCGCCCACGCGACCGAAGCGCACGCGAAGCAGGCCCCGGGCGTCACCGCACACACCCTGATGCGAATATCGGGTTTCGCGCCCGCGAGCCTGCACGCCATGGGTGCGCGGGCTGGGAGCCGGCTTTCGCAGCGATTGTTCAATCTGATCGTCACCAACGCGCCAGGCCCGCAGTTTCCGTTGTACGTCGGCGGCGCACGTATGTTGGAAATGTTCCCCGTATCACCGCTATTCGAGAACCAAGCTCTCAGCATCGGTCTGACGTCCTACGACGGTTTCGTATGCTTCGGTCTCAACGCCGACCGCGGTGCGATGCCGGACGTCGACGTCATCACCGCACTGCTGTTCGAAGCTCTCGAGGAGCTCGTCGACGCCAGCAACGATTCGAGAGTGTGAGGTACCAGTGAGGGTGTATGTCCCGGCGACGGTCGCCATGTTGCGGACGTTGGTCGCCGACGGTGAATTCCACCCTGTGAGCCGAACCGCTTTCGCCGTCACTCCGACTCTGCGCGAGTCCTACTCCTCGGGAGACGACGAGGAACTCGCCGAGGTCGCGATGAACGAGGCGGCCAGGGCGTCTCTGCGGCTGGTGGCCGCGGTACTGGAGGACGAGCAGGACGGGGTCGTCGACGGGGCTGTCGTGTTCCGTCGTGCGGTGATTGCGGCCGACGTCGAGGATCCGACACTTCGGCCCGATCTCGACGATGCCGTCGTACGTCTGAAGAATCCGTTGCGGATGAGCGAGGTCGCGTCCGTGCACGTCGACCTCGAAGGCGCGGAGGCGGCAGTGGAGAAGGCGGTCGCGGTGGTCGACGCGGCGGACATGGGCGATCCCGACGCCGAGTTCGTGCTGGGGGACGCGGAGGATCACAGTCTTGCGTGGTACGCCACGCAGGAACTACCGTTCCTGCTCGAGTTCTTGTAGCACGTCGAACCACCCGGTAACCTACGGTAGCGTAACCTTGAGGTCGGGCCTGAGTACATGAGGTCCGACGGGCGAATATCGGTGTGTCTCGAGCGAGGGGTATGAACTTTCCGATGGATCTCAAGAGGTGGTTGGAGGCCCCGGCCGCGGATGTATCCGCGCCCAAGCGCCCCAGGCTCAACATGCTTCGTGGTGCGATCACCAGAATCACCACACCGCTACTTCCCGACGACTACCTGCATCTTGCCAATCCACTCTGGTCTGCGCGTGAGCTGCGAGGCCGCGTTGTCGACGTGAAGCAGGAGACCGCGACAGCGGTGACCCTGGTGATTCAGCCAGGGTGGGGTTTCAACTTCGATTATCAGCCCGGCCAGTACATCGGAATCGGTTTGCATCTCGCTGGCAGCTGGCACTGGCGTTCTTACTCCCTTACATCGGCACCCAACTGGGACGAGAAGCTGATCTCCATCACTGTCAAGGCGATGCCGGAGGGCTTCCTGTCCAGCCACCTTGTCGGAGGAGTTCCGCAGGGCACGATCGTCAGGCTTGCCGCACCGAAGGGGAATTTCGCACTCCCCACCCCGCCGCCGGAGAAGATCCTCTTCATTACCGCGGGCAGCGGAATCACACCCATCATCTCGATGCTGCGCACGCTGGATCGGCATGGAGACATGCCCGACACGGTGCACATTCACTCGGCCCCGACCGAGGAAGAGCTCATGTTCGGCGCCGAACTCACTGCCATCGCCGAGGGGCATCCACAGTTCACGTCCCATGTTCAACTGACTCGCTCGGACGGCAAATTCGCATTGGCGTCGCTCGACAAGCTCTATCCCGATTGGCGCGAGCGCGAGACGTGGGCCTGCGGTCCGTCGGGACTGCTCGAGGAGATCGAGCGGGTATGGAAGCACGAGGGCATCGAGGACAAGTTGCACCTCGAGCGATTCGAGATCGCTCGCGCCGATACGTCCGGCAAGGGCGGGAAGGTGACGTTCTCGAAGTCGGACAGGTCGGCGGACGTGGACGGCGCCACCAGCCTGCTGGAAGCCGGCGAGAATCTCGGCGTCCAGATGCCTTTCGGATGTCGCATGGGAATCTGCCAGACATGTGTAGTACCGCTCACTGCGGGGCATGTTATCGATCTACGGTCCGGCAAGGAACACGGCGAAGGTGATCGTATCCAGACGTGCATATCGGCGGCAGCCGGCGACTGCACCCTGGAGCTCTAGCAGTCCGCAGACGAGGGTTACACACACGGACTTCTGAGAAAGTTCGGTTACCCTTGCTGGTGGCGGATTGTCGCGAACAAGTACTCGGGCTGACGCCCACGACTTTCGGAGGACCACGATGGCCATCACGGACATCAAGGAATTCGCTCACTTGACCGAAGAGGACTTGGAAGCCTTCGGTCGTGAACTCGATGCGGTCCGCCGCGACATCGAGGACTCGCGAGGCGAGAAGGATGCCGCGTACATCAGGCGGGCCATCAGGCTTCAACGGAGTCTCGAGCTCGGGGGTCGAATCGTGTTGCTGGGCAGCAAGTACCGGCCTGCATGGCTCGCGGGTACTGCACTGCTGAGCTTGGCGAAGATCATCGAGAACATGGAGCTCGGTCACAACGTGATGCACGGGCAGTGGGACTGGATGAACGACCCGGAAATCCACTCGGTGTCCTGGGAGTGGGATCAGACCGGTCCGTCCGAACAGTGGAAGCGTGCCCACAACTACTCGCATCACACCTATACCAACATCGTCGGCATGGACGACGACATCGGTTTCGGTATTCTGCGGATGACGCGCGACGAGCCGTGGAAGCCGATCAATCTCCTTCAGCCACTTGCCAACGTGTTGCTTGCCACCACGTTCGAGTGGGGCATCGCACTGCACGACCTCGGTGCTCAGAAAGAGCTCGACGGGGAACACCAGAAGCGATTTTGGGATTCGCCGTCCAACCGCGCTTTCGCGCGCAAGATCGGTCGCCAGGTAGGCAAGGACTTCGTCCTGTTCCCGGCGCTCACCGGACCGGCATGGTAGAGCACGCTCACTGCGAATGCGACCGCCAACCTCGTCCGCAACCTGTGGGCATACGCAGTGATTTTCTGCGGGCACTTCCCGGACGGCGCAGAGAAGTTCACGGTGGGGCAGTTCGAATCCGAGACCCGCGCCGAGTGGTACCTGCGGCAGATGCTGGGCAGCGCCAATTTCGAGGCCGGCAAGGTGATGGCGTTCATGAGCGGCAACCTGTGCTATCAGATCGAACATCACATGTTCCCGGACCTCCCGAGCAATCGCTACGAGGAGATCTCCGAGAAAGTGCACGCTTTGTGCGAGAAGTACGACCTTCCGTATACGACAGGATCGCTCGGGAAGCAGTATCTGCTTGCCTTGCGGACCATCCACAAGCTGTCGCTTCCGGACAGTTGGCTACGTGCGACGAGTGACGATGCACCCGAGACGAGTTCGGAGCGAAAGTTCCGAACCGGGGACGCGCCGGTCGTGCACGCTCTTCGTATCGATCCGTTGACGGGCAAGCGGCGCGGGCTTCGCTCGGCAATCGCGGAGGCACGGGTATCTCTGCGCAACGCGAAGAAGGAAGCCAAGCGCCAGGCAAAGGTGCAACGAGACCGAGTGAAGTCGATCACAGCCTCGGAGACGTAACCTACGCGACCGTAGGTTACGGTACAGTAGGGACGGAACGTGCACGACGTGCATCACCGTCGACTGCCAGGAGGGCTGTAACCCGTGGCGATATCGGACATCAAGGAATACGCACATCTGACCGACGCAGACGTCGAGGCGCTCGGCGTCGAACTGGACGCCATTCGCCGTGACATCGAAGCATCGCGTGGAGAGCGAGACGCTCGATACGTTCGCAACACGATCCGGCTGCAGCGATCACTTGAAATCGGTGGGCGCGCAGTGCTGTTCGCGAGTCGCAAGCGTCCAGCGTGGCTGCTCGGAACCGGCATGCTCGGAGTGGCGAAGATCATCGAGAACATGGAGCTCGGGCACAATGTGATGCACGGGCAGTGGGACTGGATGAACGATCCGGAGATTCACTCCACATCGTGGGAATGGGACAACACCGGTCCATCGGCGCACTGGAAGCAGACCCACAACTACATTCACCACAAGTACACCAACGTGCTCGGCATGGACGACGATGTCGGCTACGGGCTGCTTCGTGTCACCCGCGACCAGCGTTGGAAGCCGTTCAATCTCGGTAACCCGGTGTACAACCTGCTGCTTCAGCTGTTCTTCGAGTACGGCGTGGCGCTGCAGCACCTCGAGCTGGGCAAGGTGGCCAAGGGCCGAGTACCACGTGACGAGTTCGAGCAGAAGCGGCGCGAGGTCCTCGAGAAGGTCGGCAAGCAGATCGCCAAGGACTACGTCCTCCATCCGCTGATCACCGGTCCGGCCTGGAAGAGC
>NZ_LVCV01000048.1 GCF_001647195.1 Rhodococcus sp. EPR-157
GAGAAATTCACGAAGTCCGACATGGAGGGCGAGACGCAGGGCGAGTGGTACCTGCGGCAGATGCTCGGTAGCGCCAACTTCGAGGCGGGCCCTGTCATGGAATTCATGAGCGGCAACCTCTGCTATCAGATCGAACACCATCTGTTCCCGGACCTGCCGAGCAATCGGTTGCGGGAGATCAAGTTTCGCGTCCTCGAGCTCGCTGAGAAGTACGACCTGCCGTACACCACCGGATCGATCGGCAAGCAGTACCTGTTGTCGTGGCGGACGATCGCGAAGCTCTCACTGCCCAACAAGTACCTCAAGGCAACTGCGGACGATGCGCCCGAAACGGCATCGGAGCGCAAGTTCGCCAATGCAACAGGTGGGCTGCTGACCGTCGATCCTGTCACCGGAAAGCGCCGCGGCTTGCGGACCGCCATTCGCGAGTCGAAGCAGA
>NZ_LVCV01000049.1 GCF_001647195.1 Rhodococcus sp. EPR-157
CAGCAACGCGCCGAGCCGCGTCGCCCGTGAGTTGGTCGAGCGCGCATTCGGGATCGGCCGGGGGACCGAGGTGAGTGCATCCTCGCGAACAGTTCTCGATGGCGTCGGCAAGGTCGGAGAAGGCCGCCACGACGTCCTCAGGTGATATGTGAGCAAGCCCGAACGAGCGAATTCCTGGGGTGTCGACCACCCAACCCCCGCCGGGCAGTGGTAGAGCCACCGATTGCGTGGAGGTGTGCCGTCCCTTGCCGACGCCGGACACTACGCCCGTGGCGCGGTGCGCGTCAGGCACCAATCGGTTGACGAGAGTGGACTTTCCGACGCCGGAGTGACCGATCAGCGCGGTCACGGTGTTGTTCAGTGTCGCAGTCAATTCGGTCAGATCCTCGCTCTGTCCGGCAAGGACCACCGGGACGTCCAGGTCGGCGAATGCCGCGGCGAATTCGGACGGATCCTTGAGATCGCTCTTGGTGAGGCACAGGATCGGCTTCAGTCCGCCGACGAATGCGGCGACCAACGCGCGCTCGACGAAACCGGTCCTGGGCGGGGGATCAGCCAGGGCCGCGACGATGAGAAGTTGCTCGGCGTTGGCAACGACCACTCGCTCGTACGGATCGGTGTCGTCGGCGGTGCGGCGCAATACCGTACGGCGTTCGGACACGCGGACGATTCTTGCGAGGGTGTCCACTTTGCCGGAGAGATCGCCGACGATGTCGACGTCATCGCCGACGACGATGGGGGTGCGGCCGAGTTCACGGGCTCGCATGGTGACGACCGGACGCGCGGGGTCACCACCGAGCACACAGCCCCAGCGTCCACGGTCGACCGACACCACCATGCCGGACTCGGCATCGGCATGATCTGGCCGCGTCTTGGTCCGGGGTCGCGAACTCTTGCCCGGACGGATCCGGACATCCGACTCGTCGTAGCGGCGAGTCAGGACGACGACCCTTCATGGGCCGGCGAACCTGCGAGCATGTCGGCCCACAGGAGTTCGAATCCGGGCAGGGTCTTCGAGGTCGTACCGATGTCGTCGACGTGAACCCCTGGAACCGCGAGTCCGACAATTGCACCGGCAGTAGCCATTCGGTGATCCGCGTAGGCCTGCCATACGCCCCCGTGCAACTCGACCGGAGTGATGTCGAGTCCGTCGTCGGTCTCGACGGCGTTCCCCCCGAGTCTGCCGATCTCGGTCACCAGGGCTGCTAGTCGGTCGGTCTCGTGACCGCGTAGGTGCGCGATTCCGCGCAAGTGCGACGGACCGTCGGCCAGCGCGGCAAGTGCTGCGACGGTGGGGGTGAGTTCGCCGACGTCGTGCAGATCGATATCGAGACCGCGCAGGGTCTTCGGTCCTCGGACGACGAGTGTGCCCGCGTCGAGCTCTACTGCAGCGCCCATCGACTCCAAGATGTGGCGGATCGCGTCTCCGGGCTGTGTCGTCGACGACGGCCAGTTCGGCACCCGAACCTCACCACCGGTGACGGCGGCAGCGGCCAGGAACGGCGTTGCATTGGACAGATCGGGTTCGATCACCCAATCGACGGCGTCGACCGGACCTGGATGTACTCGCCAGGTGTCGGCTTCGCCGCTGTCTGCTGGAGTATCGACGACGACGCCTGCGTGACGCAGCATGTCGACGGTCATCTCGATGTGCGGCATGGAAGGAACGGGCTTGCCGACGTGGTGAATCGTGATGCCCTCGTCGAACCGTGCGGCCGAGAGCATCAGACCGGACACGAACTGGGACGAGCCCGATGCGTCGATGTCGACGGTCCCGCCGCGCAGGCTTCCAGTGCCCGTCACCGTGAACGGGAGCGCATCTCCGTCCACGTCGGCGCCGAGGGCACGCAAGGCGCCCAGGATGGTGTCCAGGGGGCGCGTTCGGGCCTGTTCGTCGCCGTCGAAGGACACTGTTCCGGTGGCGAGGGCCGCGAGTGGAGGCAGAAATCGCATCACGGTGCCGGCCAGGCCGCAGTCGACGGTCCCGCCTCGAACCGCGCCGGGGTGCACGGTCAGCGATGTCGGGTCGGTCGAATCGATGTCGATGTCGATTCCGATTTCGCGTAGTGCCGAGATCATCAAGTCGGTGTCGCGGCTTCGGAGCGTTCCGGTCACGGTCGATCGAGCGGACGCCAGAGCCGAGATGATCAGGGCCCGGTTCGTGATGGACTTGGATCCAGGCAGGGTGACCGTCGCGTGGACGGGGAACGACGACGTCGGTGCGGGCCAGGTACTCACAGCACTATCCTTGCGCATCGGCGATCAGCGTGTCGCGACGGGAGCTGTCACAGCGTGGGCGAGTCGAACCAGATCACGGGGATCGAGTTCGATTTCCAGGCCACGCCGTCCGCCGCTGCACAGCACGCGGTCCCACTGCAATGCCGATACGTCGACCACGGTGGCGAGTGATCGCTTCTGCCCGAGCGGCGAAATTCCACCGAAGACGTACCCGGTCGTTCGCTCGGCCTCGATCCGGTCGGCCATGACGATCTTCCTGGTGCCGAGCGCGGACGCGGCCTTCTTGAGTGACAAGGTCGCGGTGACGGGCAGGACTGCAATTGCAAGTGAGTTGTCGGCGCACCTGATGACGAGTGTCTTCAATATTTGCTCGGGTACGACGCCGAGGCGGTCGGTGAGCACGTCCGCGGCTTCGGTACCGAACGACTCGGACCGTGGATCGTGATCGTAGGAGTGCACACGGTGGCCCACTTTCTGCCCGAGCAACAGAGCGAGTGCAGGTGTCGATGCTCCGGACATGAGGCCACAGTAGCGAGCGTGATGCCGCACACCACTTCGAGCCAGGGAACACCGAGCGCGAGTGTGGTGTTCGAAACAGGTACATGAAATGTGGAAGGAAGGGATCGGCTGTGGCAGTCGCGACGACCGAGCGGACGACGATCGAACGGGTGCGCCCTGTCGAGTCGAGCGCGATCTACGTGAAAGACATCTCTGTGCCCGCGGTAACCTGGTCGAACAGGGCTACCGAAGGGATCAGTGTGGAGGAAGTCGAGCGCCCAGCTCAGGTGGCGGCCGAGTCGGCAGCGGAATCGGCCGCGGATCTGACCGAGCGTTTCGAGCGCGACGCGCTCCCGATGCTCGACCAGCTCTACGGCGCCGCATTGCGGATGACCCGAAACCCGGCAGACGCCGAGGATCTGGTCCAGGAAACGTACATCAAGGCGTATTCCGCGTTCCGATCGTTCCGCGAGGGTACGAACCTGAAGGCGTGGCTCTACCGCATTCTGACGAACACCTACATCAACTCGTATCGGAAGAAGCAGCGCCAACCAGCGCAGTACCCGACCGAGGAGATCACCGACTGGCAGCTCGCTGCTACGGCCGAACACACCTCGACCGGTCTGCGGTCCGCCGAGGTCGAAGCACTCGACGCGCTGCCGGACGACGACATCAAGGCAGCGTTGCAGTCGTTGCCGGAAGAATTCCGCATGGCCGTGTACTACGCCGATGTCGAGGGCTTTCCGTACAAGGAGATCGCCGAGATCATGGGCACACCGATCGGAACCGTGATGTCACGGCTGCACCGCGGGCGCAAGCAGTTGAGGGGCCTGCTGTCGGATGTGGCGCGTGAACGTGGTTTCAATCGCAACGGTGCGGTGGATGCGCACGAGCAGGAGGTCTCGCAGTGACATCGGATGCGAACGAAGAAGCGGACGCGATGAATCAGCAGTTCGAATGGCTCGACTGCTCGGCGGTCATCGCCGACGTCTGGCTGATGTTGGACAACGAGTGCGACGAAGGAAGCCGAGCTCGGCTACAGCGCCACATCGACGAGTGCGGTTCCTGCTTCGCCGCCTACGGCATCGAGGAGAAGGTCAAGAGTCTCATCAGCCGCAAGTGCGGAGGCGATCAGGCACCTGCAGGGTTGCGCGAGCGGCTCAGTATCGAGATCAGGCGCACGGTTTTCATCAAGCAGACCGAGACCGACTGAGTCGTACGAGAACATCAGAAAGGCCGGGAAGCAGTGCTTCCCGGCCTTCGCTGTGTCTCGCGGCGATTCGTCAGCTGTTCGGACGTTTGCCGTGATTTGCCTTGTTGTTCTTGCGACTGCGCTTCTTGCGCCCACGCTTACCCATGATGAGCTCCTCTCTACTTGTTCACTACAGTCTTTCACGTGTGACCGGCTGTGCCCTCACGGGTGTCGAAACCAGCTGCGAAACAGCGAAGTGAACGAGAGGAATTGTCATGGCCGAGGACGTACGCGCGGAGATGGTATCGACCGTGTTCCAGATCGTGGTCACCGAAGGAGACACCGTCGCGGTAGGGGACACCCTTGTCGTCCTGGAGTCCATGAAGATGGAGATCCCGGTCCTGGCAGAGACTGCAGGCACCGTCAGCAAGATCGATGTGAACGTGGGCGACGTGATCCAGCAGGGCGATCTTATCGCCGTCGTGTCCTAGTCGTCGGCTGTCGTGTCGACACTCAGTGACCTTCTCGCCGAACACACCGACCTGTCCGGCGAAGCAGTCGACCATCTGCAGCGTGTGGTCGGCGAGTGGCAACTGTTGGCCGACCTGTCGTTCGCCGACCTTCTGCTGTGGGTAGGAACCGACGACGTCGAGGGCAGCCCGGACGCAAAGGTTCTGTGTGTCGCACAGTGCAGACCGACGACGGCGCCGACGGTGTTCACCCAGGACATGGTCGGTGCGGTCGTGTCCGAGGCGCAGCATCCGAACGTCATCGATTCGCTGATCACGCGCCAGATCGTCGGCGGCGACGGTGCCGACACGGAGAGCGTTCCGGTTCGGTGCGGAGAGCACGTCATCGGGGTTCTCACCCGTGACGCCAACCCGACTCGCCAGCGGCCGCCGAGCGCGCTCGAGATCGCCTATCGTGATTGCGCCGACGACCTGTCCAGGATGATCAGCGAGGGCACGTTTCCGACGCCCGACGAACGAACCGATATCAATTCTTCGCCTCGCGCAGGCGACGGATTCATCCGTCTCGACACCGAGGGCAGGGTTGTCTACGCCAGCCCGAACGCTCTGTCTGCCTATCACCGAATGGGATTGGCCACCGAACTGTCCGGGCGCGATCTGGCCTCGGTCACGCGGTCGCTCATCACCGATCCGTTCGATTCCCAGGAGATCGCCGACCATATTCGTGCCTCGCTGTCCGGCAGTGAAGGACACCGCATGGAGGCCGATGCTCGGGGCGCAACCGTGCTGATTCGAACGCTGTCACTCCGACCGGCCGGGCGGTCGGTGGGCGCGATCGTGCTCGTTCGCGACGTCACGGAGGTCAAACGTCGTGATCGGGCCTTGCTGAGCAAGGATGCCACCATTCGGGAGATTCATCATCGAGTGAAGAACAACCTGCAGACGGTTGCAGCGCTCCTGCGACTGCAGTCGAGGCGGTTGGAGAACGCCGAGGCTCGTGTCGCGCTCTCGGAGTCGGTGCGTCGAGTGACTTCCATCGCACTCGTTCACGAGATGCTGTCGATGTCGGTCGACGAGGAAGTCGATCTCGACGAGATCGTGGATCGTCTGGTCCCGATCATGCTCGATATCGCCACGGTCAATCCGCGCGTGCGAGTGGTACGCGAGGGCAGGCTCGGCGTTTTCTCTGCAGAGCGCGCGACTCCGCTGGTCATGGTGTTGACCGAACTGGTGCAGAACGCCATGGAGCACGGCTTCGACGCGGGGTCCGCGGGGGTCGTGCGGATCTCCGCCGATCGATCGGCGCGGTGGTTGGACGTCGTCATCCACGACGACGGTCGCGGCCTGCCTCCCGGATTCTCACTGGAGAAGGCGGAGGGGCTGGGGCTGCAAATCGTGCGAACGCTCGTCTCCGTCGAACTGAGCGGATCGCTCGGACTGCATCCGGCAGCAGGGGGCGGTACGGATGCATCGCTTCGGGTTCCACTCGGCCGCAAGGGCGCACCGTCTGTGACTCATTCCGTCGTCGCGCCGTCTTCGCACCGAAAAGGGTAGGGACAGCAAAGAACCCGGCCCCTGAAGAGAGCCGGGTTCTGTTGCTTTGTTGGGCTTCGCGTCCGAACCCTGAAGGGGTTCGATTCACGCGGTCGCCGGATGTGGCTAGACGGAGCTCCGTGCTCGCGTGCGTGCATTGCGACGCTTGAGCGCGCGGCGCTCGTCTTCGCTCATTCCACCCCACACGCCGGCATCTTGGCCGGACTCGAGTGCCCACGACAGGCACTCAGCGGTTACAGGGCACCGCGTGCAGACGACCTTGGCATCGGCGATCTGCGCAAGCGCCGGGCCGCTGTTCCCTACTGGGAAGAATAGCTCCGGGTCTTCGTCGCGACAGATCGCTTTGTGGCGCCAGTCCATCCTCTGCTCCTTACCGGGCGCCATAGGCGCCGTTTCGTTTTCTGTACTTACATTTGTCAGCTGATGTTCACTCGTGCGTATCCAATGTTTCCGCACTGTTGCTTGTGAATGCTTTCACGAACTTAGGGGAAGTCAAGAGATAGCCGTGTGTCCGTGGTCAAGCTCACTCTGTTAGGCTGGCTTAACCGTCCTGCGCTCCTTTGTACCCGTTCGGTCGGGATCGCGCAGAGGTTTTTCCAGCAAACACGCGGTGAGCGGGCATACGGCGCCCATTTTGTCCCGTTCGTGTCAGTCCGCGGCCAGGGGTTCAGTCCGGTTGCGGAGCGATGACTTCCAGCGCGGACGGAGTGGCGAAGAAGTCCGCCTCGGTTCGTAGTCCGAGGTAGTCCCCGTCCATCTGAAGTCCGATCGGTTCGCTGGCGGTGATCCGAATGTGTGGGACATCGTCCACCCGAAAGAGCTTGCGAGACTTCGGTTCCGAGCCGTGTGACAGTAGCTGACGCGATACGTTCAGACTCGGAAGCACTCGGGTGGTGGTCATGGCGAACAGTCCGAGTCCGGTATCGAACGAGGTTCCTGGATTGGTATGAACCGGGCGTTCGTTGAGGTAGGTCCACGGACTCGAGTTGGAAACAAAGGCGTAATGAATGCCCGTTACCGGATCGTGATCGGGAATTTCGACAGTCAGTTTCGGATCGTGGCGTTTGTTTCTGAAGAACGCCTTCACGGCCGCACGCACATAGCGCGTCGCAGACACCGGACCCCCGTCCTTCCGGCCTGCGTCGATCGCCTGGCACACTTCCGCATCGAGACCGAGGCCGGCGTTGAACGTGAACCAGCGGTTGTCGCAGTGGCCGAGGCCGATCGTTCTTCTCGACCGCGCGGCGAGCAGATCGATCAATTGGTTGGTGGCCGCTACCGGGTCGGCGTGGATGCCGAGTGATCGGGCGAACACGTTCGCACTGCCGCCGGGTACCACCGCCAGGGCAGGGATCGCGCCGATCGTGACCGCACGCATCGATGTCGGCAGTGGCACGCCTAGAAGGCCGTTGATCACCTCGTTGACGGTGCCGTCACCGCCGTGGACGATCACCAGCCCGACGCCGTCCTCGCGGGCCTGCTGCGCCAACTCGGCTGCGTGATCTCGATGAGTCGTATGTGCGACCGTGACCCGCACCCGACTGGACAGAGCGTGCGCCAACAGGTCCCGAGCAGCTGGGGTCGTCGACGTCGCATTCGGGTTGACGATCAGGAGCGCGCGCACGGAATACGAGCCTAGTGGGTCGATTCGCGGGCTCCTGTCCTGACCTGCCCTGCGGAACCGGTGTTCTAGGCTGACCGAGTGTCGACGCCACTTCTGCCCAAGGTGCCACCTCCGGCGTTCAGGGCCGCCGGTGTACTCGTGGCGCTCGAAGGTGCCGTTGCGCTGGCCGCATCCGTCGTCCTCCTGACACGCGCGGTCAATGGCGTCGAGGACGAAGTGGCCAACGGCTATGGAACTGCGGGGTGGTTTGCTGTCGTGGGTGCCGTCGTCGGTGCAGCCGGCGTCGCTCTGATACTCGGCAAGCGCTGGGGGAGGGCGATCGCGCTCGTCGTGCAGTTGCTGCTGCTGCCGGTCGTGTGGTCCTTGCTCACCGATTCGCACCAGCCTCTGTACGGAATACTCCTCGGAACGTGCGTGGTCGCAATTCTCGTCCTGCTCTTCAGCCCGCCGTCGTCGAGATGGATGGCCGCCGAATACGCTCACGTCGACGAGGACTTGTAAGTCCTAGTCGGCAGGGGTGGTGCGGGCAGCCAACGCGGCAAGAGCGTCACCGGTCATCCGGAACGTCGTCCATTCGTCCTGAGCCACAGCTCCGAGCGACTCGTAGAAGCCGATGGACGGCGCGTTCCAGTCGAGAACCCACCAACTCAGCCGGGTATACCCGTTTCTGGTGCACTCCGCGGCCAATGCGGCCAGGAGCTCGGTGCCGAGTCCGGAGCCGCGAAACGCCGGCTGGACGAAGAGATCTTCGAGGTAGATTCCGTTGACTCCGTCCCAGGTGGAGAAGTTCAGGAACCACAATGCGACGCCGACGACGGTTTCGTCGACTTCGGCGACGTGCGCGAACACGGAAGGATTCGTCCCGAACAGAGCCGCGTGCACCTGTTCGGGGCGCACGGAGCACTGGTCGAGCGACTTCTCGTAGTCGGCGAGCTCGTAGATCAGTCCGGTGATCGCCGATACGTCGTCCGCCGTTGCGCGCCTGATCATCGGGCAGGCTCCCGGTCGCGTCCGGTACGCACCGATGGGTGGATGTTGTGGACCACGAGCTGTCGGTACGAGTGTTCGAAGCCGAGTACCGAGTACGCAGCGGGGGACATCGCGAACCGCTTGCCCTCCGAGACCGGTAGTTCCAACCACCGTGTCAGCAGGGCTCGCGAGAAGTGGCCGTGGCCGACGAGAACGACGTCTCGCTCCCTCAACGCCGGGAGGACGACGGACAGGACGAGGTCGGCTCGCGCGCTGATCTGGTCGATCGACTCGCCACCTGGACATGGGTGCGTCCACACTGTCCAGTTCGGCACAGTCTGCTGTATCTCGGGAGACGTCAGACCCTCGTAGTCGCCGTAGTCCCACTCGACCAGGGCATCCCATTCCCGCTCGACGGTAAGGCCCGCCAGTCGAGCTGTTCGAAGCGCACGCGATCGGGGGCTGCTGATGACGAGAGGCGTCCGAAGATCCAACTCGCCGACGAGCAGACCCGCCGCTGCTGCCTGATGTTCGCCGACGGTTGTCAGCGGCACATCCGTAGTGCCGGTGTGCCGTCCGGTGGTGGCCCATTCGGTCTGTCCGTGACGCAGGAGCACGACACGTCCAGGAGCGCCGGGCGTTTCGGCGGGTCGCGGGGGAGTTGTCTTCATGGTCGCAATGATGCCGTGCCCAATAATCGAAGCCGTGTCGGGTGTCACAGGCACCAGGAAAGATACCTCACAAAATGGATTGAGCCGCGCGGCCGCGAAGGGAATACTGTGTCGGGTCGTCCGGCCGCCCGGTGTTGCAGTAGTCCTGCTCGCCACAACACGAAGGACTCTTCACATGACGCACGCAGGAACGTCCGGACCGGCTCCGGGCACCCCGGACAAGCTCGATTCAACCGTTCTGAAGGTCGCCGGCGTGGTTGTTCTCGGTGCAATCATGTCCATCCTCGATGTCACCGTCGTCAGCGTTGCATTGCCGACGTTCATGGAGGTATTCGACGCGACCTACGCGACGGCTGCATGGACCATGACGGGGTACACGCTGGCGCTCGCGACCGTGATTCCGTTGACCGGATGGGCGGCGGACCGATTCGGAACCAAGCGCCTGTACATCACCGCCCTCATCCTGTTCGTGCTCGGCTCGGTGCTGTGTAGTTTTGCGTGGGACATCACCACGTTGATCGCGTTCCGCGTCGTGCAGGGCCTCGGTGGCGGCATGCTCATGCCGCTCGGAATGACGATCATGACTCGTGCCGCGGGGCCGGAACGGATCGGGCGAGTAATGGCGGTCCTCGGTGTGCCGATGCTGCTCGGGCCGATCAGCGGGCCGATCCTCGGCGGATGGCTGCTCGAGGCCGCAAGTTGGCACTGGATCTTCCTCATCAACGTCCCGATCGGCGCCGTCGCACTGGTCGCCGCGATCGTGATATTCCCGAAGGACAACCCGACTCCGTCGGAAGCGTTCGACTTCCGGGGCATGCTCATGCTGTCGCCGGGCCTGGCATTGTTCCTGTTCGGCGTCTCCTCGATACCCGAAACCGAAACGGTGCTGGCAACGCGGGTTCTCGCGCCGGCGATCATCGGATCGGTACTGGTGGTGCTGTTCGTCTTCCACGCGCTTCGAACCGAGCATCCGCTGATCGACCTACGTCTGTTCGCCAATCGCGCGCTGACCGTGGCAGTTCTCACGACCGTGCTGTTCACGGTGGCGTTCATGGGTGCAGGGCTGCTGTTCCCCAGCTACTTCCTCCAGATTCGTGGCGAGACGACTCTTGCAGCCGGCTTGCTGCTCGCACCGCAGGGACTGGGCGCAATGTTGACGATGCCGATCGCGGGCATGCTTGCGGACCGGATGGGGCCGGGCAAGATCGTTCTCGGCGGAATGGTGCTCATCACCGCAGGAATGGCTGTATTCACTCAGGTCGGTGCCGATACGTCGTACGTCGTCCTTCTGGGTGCGTTGTTCGTGATGGGCATGGGCCTCGGTTCGACGATGATGCCGATCATGACGGCGGCGCTGCAGACACTGACCGATCACAACGTCGCCCGCGGGTCGACGCTCATGAACATCGTCCAGCAGACTGCGGGTTCGATCGGTACTGCCGTGATGTCCGTTGTCCTGACCAATCAGTTGAAGAATGCCGCGAACGCGACCTCGCCCACCGATGCACTCGACATCTCGGCGAGCGCTTTCGGAACGACGTTCATGGTCGCGCTCGTTCTCATCGTGCTCACCTTCGTCCCCGCGTTCTTCCTGCCACGAAAGAAGATCACGCCGGTCGAGGGCACAGACGCGTCCAAGCCGGTGCTGCTTCACTGACTCTCTCGACGCGCCCACAACCACCTCTGTCTGGCTCCACGCGTCCGAGTAGGCAAGGATCAAGGGTGTGACGACAGTACTGGCGGTTGCCAACCAGAAGGGCGGCGTCGCGAAGACCACCACGGTGGCATCTCTTGCGGCGGCGCTGCACGCGCACGATCAACGAGTTCTCGTGGTGGATCTCGATCCTCAGGGGTGTCTCACCTTCTCGCTCGGACACAATCCCGACAAACTGCAGTCCTCGGTGCACGAGGTGCTCACCGGTGACGCAGCAATCGCCGATGTGTTGGTCGAAACCGACGAGGGAATTGTCTTGCTGCCCGCGACGATCGATCTGGCGGGTGCCGAGGCGTTGCTGCTCATGCGTGCAGGCCGGGAATACGCGCTGAAGCGCGCTCTTGCTTCGGTTCTCGATGATTTCGACGTAGTGATCATCGACTGTCCGCCGTCACTCGGCGTTCTGACTTTGAACGGTTTGACCGCTGCGCACTCGGTGCTGGTACCTCTTCAGTGCGAGACTCTCGCGCACCGGGGAGTCGGACAACTCCTGCGCACCGTCTCCGAGGTACAGCAGATCACCAATCCGGAACTGACCTTGCTGGGTGCACTACCCACGCTGTTCGACGCGCGCACGACGCACAGCCGTGACGTCCTCAGCGATGTCTCGGATCGCTACGCGCTCCCGGTGCTGGCGCCGCCGATCCCACGCACTGTCCGGTTCGCCGAGGCGTCCGCGTCGGGTGTGACCGTACTGTCGGGCCGAAAGAGCAAGGGCGCGCAAGCATATCGAGAGCTGGCGATCAATCTTCTCGACTACTGGCAGAACGGTTCGGCGCTGCAGACGTATTCACCCGACGCCGGCAGCTGATCCGTTCGTCGAGTTCGCCCATCAGGCCAGCGCGACGATCTCGCGGCCGCGCTGTTCGACGACGACGTCGCCGACCACC
>NZ_LVCV01000050.1 GCF_001647195.1 Rhodococcus sp. EPR-157
CCGTTCGGTACCGGTATCAGCAGACGGCCGGCCATCGACACCCCCGGTCCCAGAGCGCCCGGCAGGGACCATTGCGGGGACAGATCGCTCGAACTCAATGCGATGGTGCCGGTTCCGGTCCACCAGCTGAACACATTCGCTGCCTTCGTCACTGCCGGCGACAACTCGGGTGCCGGTTCGTCGAGGGTGCCCGGTGGCAAGTCGAACTCGGTCAGTGGCTGCGCATTTCCGTCGAACACTGCGATTCTCGCGGGCCTACCAGAGTGTGCTGGGATCGCCAACGCACTACGGTCGCCCGAGGTGACGAGTATCGAGGCGCCATCGATCGGTCCGTCCGGTCCAGTCAACGACGCGACCACGCTCGAACCGAATTCCTCCGGCTTTCCCGCGTCGTCGGGTGCTGGGTCGAGCGTGGTGAGTCTCGCCGCGGATTCGCCGGGACAGCGCTCGAGGACTGCGAGTCTCGAACTGTTGGACGCCGAGGACAGAAGCGTGCAACCGGTTCGGGGCTGGCTGTTGGGGTTCACCGGGGCGTCCACGCGGCCGTACTCGAGGGTGCGGACCAGGTCCGAACGCCACAATTCCATTCTGGAGTCACCGAGTGACGTCACGTACGTCCCATCCTCGGTGAGTTGCACCGCGGCGTCTGCGTCGCTCGTCCGCTGCGCCTTGCGCGTTCCGCTGGCACCGTCCAGTTCGGTGACCTGTGCGCAGCCTCGGTCGTCGGAAAACACCGCGACGGCGGTGTTCCAAGCGCCGGTGACAGCACACAACGGAACATCGCGGCGGTAGCTCCACGCGGCGGCGCCGGTCGACGGGTCGATCCCGGTCACGGTGGTGTGGTCACCGGTGATCACGGAACTGCCGGTCACGACCGGAGTTGTCGTGATCGGGCTCTGCGCTCGCCAACGTTCGGTCAGAGACTCCGGGACAACTGTCGCGGTGTTCGCCTGAGCCAGCGGGGTCTGCGCAGTGTCGGACGTCGTTCCACGTGCGTCGCTCTGAACCCAGATCACAGCGAGAGCGAGCACCACGACAACGGCCAAAACTGCCGCGGCAACGAGATCCGACCGTCGGCGACGTTCGGGAGCAAGCACGGTGAAAGGTTACTCGGCCGCCGGTTGTCCGGACGCAGCCGACGCGGTTGAGCGGCGACGTCGACGACGCTTGCGCGGCGCCGATGCTTCGCCGCCGTCCTGGTCGGAGCCCGCGTCGGAGCCCGACGCCTCGGCGGATGCGGTTGCAGCCTGATCGCCCGCTGCCGTCGTGTCGCCCGCTGCCGTCGTGTCGCCCGCGGACTCGGTGTGCCCGCTTGCGGTCTGTCCTGCTCGGGTCCGTCTACGCGACCGGCTTCGACGCGGTGTGGCGGGCTTGTCGGACTCGGCCGAGGCCGAGTCGTCAGCGGGTGCGGCCGCTGAAGCGTCGGCCGTCGACTTCTCGGCCTTGTGCTCCACGTTCGTCTTCTTGACCGAACCGGCAACCCCGGTTGGGATGTCGAGTTCCTCGAACAGGTGCGGTGAGCTCGAGTACGTTTCCACAGGGTCAGGAATGTCGAGGCCGAGCGCCTTGTCTATCAGCTTCCAGCGAGGGATGTCGTCCCAATCGACGAGGGTGACCGCAATACCGGTGCGGCCTGCGCGTCCGGTGCGTCCGATGCGGTGCACATAGGTCTTCTCGTCCTCGGGGCACTGGTAATTGATGACGTGCGTGACGTCGTCGATGTCGATGCCGCGTGCGGCGACATCGGTGGCGACGAGGACGTCGATGCCACCGGTACGGAACTTCTTGAGTGCCTTTTCCCGCTGTATCTGGCCGAGGTCGCCGTGCACGGCACCGACCGCGAAGCCGCGCTCCAAGAGTTCGTCGGCGACTTTCTGCGCCGTCCTCTTGGTTCGGGTGAAGATCATCGTCGCGCCTCGACCGTTGGCCTGAAGCACCTTCGACACCATTTCCACCTTGTCGAGCGCGTGCGCTCGGTAGATGTGCTGCGCGGTGAGGTCGTGAACTGCCGAGGACTCGGCTTCTTCTGCGCGAATGTGAGTCGGCTGGGTCAGGAACGTGCGGGCGAGAGTGATGATCGGACCCGGCATCGTGGCCGAGAACAACATCGTCTGCCGCTTGTCCGGCACCATTCCGAGAATACGTTCGATGTCGGGTAGGAAGCCGAGATCGAGCATTTCGTCGGCCTCGTCGAGAACCAGGACGCCGATCTTGCCCAGGATCAGGTGTCCCTGCTTGGCCAGATCGAGCAGGCGACCAGGGGTGCCGACGACGACGTCCACGCCCTTCTGGAGTGCGCTGATCTGAGCCTCGTAGGGGCGACC
>NZ_LVCV01000051.1 GCF_001647195.1 Rhodococcus sp. EPR-157
ACCTCGTCGAGTTCTGACGTATCCATCCACGAATGGTCTCGAGAATCGACGGAAAACTCGAGCCGACACGCCGACCTAACAAAGTACTACTAGTCGTCCGAGATAGCCCCGCATCACGTTGGCACCCTTGACGAGAACCTCTCCGGGACGACCGTCGTCGATGGTGTTGCCGTTCTCGTCGACGATTCGAATGCGCTGTCCGAGCAGCGGAAGTCCGACTGTTCCCGGCTTACGTAGTCCGCCGAGGGGATTGACCGTCGTTGCGCAGGTGCCCTCGGACAGGCCGTATCCCTCGACGACGGGTACCCCGAACCGGGCCTCGAAGGCTTCGAGCAGTGCCGGGCTCGCCGGGGCCGCTCCACACACGGCGAATCGCAGGGAGCTGGTGTCCGGTACCACCGTCTCGGGAAGGTTGGCCAGCATCGCGTAGATGGTCGGGACACCCGAAAAGAAGGTCGGCCGTGCGGATTCGACACGACCGAAGAATGTTCTCGGGTCGAACCGCCCCGCTATCGTGGCTCGCCCACCGGCGGCGAGAGGCGAAAGGATGCTCACGACAATGCCGTTGACGTGGAACAGCGGCAGGATCAGCAGACTGTGCACCTCGGGATCGAGAGAAAATGCGTCGATGGACATCGTCGTCATCGCCGTCAGGTTGGCATGATCGAGCATGACCCCCTTGGGTTTTCCCGTCGTACCGCTGGTGTAGATCAGCAGGGCGAGATCGTCGGCGGCGGTTGCTACCGGGGTATCGGCGAGTCGGGCGGGGTCAGGTCGTTCGGCCAGATCGGTCACCCGGGCCACCTCGAGTGGGGTCTTCAGCACCAGTTCCGGGGCCGTGATCACCAACGCTGCTGAACAGTCGTCGATCTGGTACCCGATCTCCTGCGCGGTCAAGGACGGGTTGACCGGAGTTGCAGTTGCCCCAAGACGCCATGCGGCGAACAGGGCGATGACGAACTCGACCTGGTTCGGCAGCATGATCGCCACGACATCGCCGTGAGAGATGCCACGGCCGGACAGAAGGGCTGCCGCCGAGCGCACGGCGTCACGCAATTCTCGATTCGACAAGGACACTCGATCGTCGCCGATGGCGGGCGCGTCAGGAGCGGTCGACGCGCGAAGATCGAGAAGGTCGGGCAGGTGCATGGGGGTCCTTCACTGGAGGAAGCGGGTTCCATAACGCTATGGACCCAATGTGATGCAGGCCATATCTCCAGACAATGAAGTTTCGAGCCGCGTTTGTCTCGCGGAGACAAGCCCCGGGACTGGAGAAAAGGGTCAACCACAGAGTCTCGGACGGCCTATTGTCGATATCGTGCAACCGCCACTATCCAATGTCGCCGCAGAGTCGGCAGTCGAAGCTGTCGTCGCGACCGTCATCGCCGAGATGAGCGCCCACCTCCTCGAGGAGTCGCGAAACATTCGTGATGTTCTCGAACGGGAGATCTCCGAGCTCGGCGGGGACAGCCAGTTGCTCGAGCTACTCGGTGCGAGCATCGAAGGCAACGTCGACACCGTCTTCCATGTCTTGCAGCACGGCATCACGGCGGACCACCTGCATGCGCCCTCCGCTGCGATGGAATACGCCCGCAGACTTGCACAGCACGCCATTCCCGTGACCGCGCTCGTGCGCGCCTACCGACTCGGTCAAACCACGCTGTTGGATCGGATCTTCGCCAGACTCCAGGCTTCTTCCATCGATCCCGTTCTGGGACTTAAGGTCTCGCACCACATTGTCTCGATCAGCTCGGTGTACATCGACTGGATCTCGGAGCAGGTCGTGTCGGCATACCTGGTCGAACACGAACGGTGGCTAGCCAACCGAAACAATGTCCGAGCTACCCGCATACGGGAGCTGCTGTCCAACTCCGGCTCGACCGACGACAACCAGGCGTCCCAGGCGATCGGATATCAGCTGGACCGACATCATTGCGCAGCGATCTTGTGGATGGACAAGCCGAAATCCGACCGGGACGGGTTGCCTGTCCTCGAACAGTTGGCCCGCCGAATGTGCGAGACGCTCGCCGACAACCCGACGCCTCTGTTCGTAGCTGCAGACAACTTGACCGCGTGGGTGTGGATTCCGACCGGGCGCGGGGCGGGGCAGCTCGACGCGAACAACATCCGCCAGCTGATGGACGCAAGATTCGGTGGCGCCCACATAGCTCTGGGCACAACCGAATTCGGTAGTGCTGGTTTCAGGACTTCGCATCTGCACGCACAACAGGCCCGTTCCATGGCCCTCCTTACCGACGCCGGCGACCGCATCGTCACCTCGTACGAGGATCCAGGCCTGGCATTCAGCGCATTGGCGAGCGCAGATCTGGCTCGCGCACACCAATTGATCCGCAGCACCCTCGGCCCACTTGCCGACGACACGGACGCGGCGCGGCGACTCCGTGAGACGCTCCGTGCCTTTTTCGACCATCAGTCCAGCCACAAAGCAACAGCAGAGACACTTCACCTGCACTACAACACGGTGAAGTATCGGGTCAAGAGCGCCGAACAGATGATCGGTCACCCGATCGCCGGGCACCGGTTCGACATCGAACAAGCGCTGGTACTGCAGTCGTGGCTGGGCAACTCGACCGATTCGACCCGCGCCGAGTGACTGCGGGATTCGTCGATGTTTCAGGGTGCGAGCGGTACCGCTGTCTTCAGGAACGACAACTGCTCCTCGATCACTATCGGGAACAGCGGTTCCACATAGGGATCGAAGTGGCCGCCGCGATGGAAGCGGACGGTCACGTGTGGGATCTTCGCTGCCGGCTTCTGCGCGACAGAGGCCGGAGTGACCGCGTCGTTGGACATGATCTGAACGAGCGTGGGGCACGTGATCGCGCCTGCAGTGCGGCCGGGTGAGTACAAGCCGATCCTGAGGAGAATTCGTGCCGCGACGGTTTCGGGATAGTCGCCGTCCTTCAGTCCGGATGCAGCAAAGAGTCGGTCGCGTGCGTCCATCGCGTCGGGAGTGGTCATCACTGCCACATCTCCCGGTCGACCTACGGAATTGATGTAGCGCGGTGACAGCTTCAGCAGTGCCCGAGCTTGGTCGATCACGGCTGAGGGCAGCACGCGCAGCGAGTTACGAAGGCCTGTTGCGAGAACAGCTGCCGGACCGCTGACGTGTGGGACCTGCGCAATGACGGCCGCGAAGTTCTGGCCCGTGCCTGCCAGGGTGAGGACGTGGCCGCCTGCGAACGAGGTGCCCCAGCCGACGATGCGTCGGGAATCGACACCGTCCAACGAGCGGGCGTACTCGATCGCATTGCGGTAGTCCTGTTGCTGTTTGGCGACATCGAGTAGCTGGCGCGGCTCGCCTTCACTGTCGCCGAAGTGCCGGTAGTCGAAGACGAGCACCGTGTACCCGGCACGGGCGAAGGCGTCCGCGTAGCTGTAGAGCCGGAGGGCGCGGGGAGTGCCGAACCCGTGAGCCATCACCACTGCCGGCGTGTCGGTCTCGGCGGCAGTCGGCCGATACACCCTGACCGCACAGCGCACGCCCTCGGAGTCGAACCATTCGTCACTACGGGAGTATTCGGCTGGCATGTCACTGATAAGCATGGCGAGTCTTTCGGGTCGAAGTGAAGGCGATCGGCGACAACCACCGGAGCAGAGCAGTTCTTGATTGATGTTCAAGAGGACGATAGCAGCGTCTTGATCGTCAATCAAGATAGTGTCTCGGGATGCCTCGCAATCGCACGCCTGTCGACCGAACCGAAAAGCGGGCCGAGATCGTCACAGCAGCGACGACCTTGTTCGTCGACGACGGTTACGACAACACGACGATGGGAAAGATCGCGGCCGCGGCCGGGGTGACTGCCAACACCATCTATTGGTACTTCCGGGACAAGGACCAATTGCTGATCGGCGTGCTCGACGACATTCACGCCGAGACCCTCACCCGCTTTGCCGCCCTGGGTGAGCAGCCGCTGGGAGACCGTATTCTCTGGGCGGTTCGTGAGCTCACCCGATACCACCGACTTGTCGACACCGTTCACGTGCGCAAGGCCCTATCGCCGGAAATCGACGACTGGCACAGCGGTTTCCATTCGACATGGGAAGGCTGGATCGCGTCGAATCTCACCCACTCGGGTTCGCCTTCCGCCGATATCGAGGCGATGACGCGCGTGATCGTATTCGTAATCGAAAGCATGCTGACCCACCCGAACACGGAGCAGCAGAACCGAGCGACCGTCGACGTGCTTCTACGCATTACCAAAACTGGGTCGACGACATTCGCGACGTTCCCTGACCCTTTCTAGACAGATTGATACACAATTGCTACCGTTCACCCATGGGTAGAACCGCCGAATTCGATCGAAGCACAGCTGTCGAGGCAGCACTCGGCGAATTCTGGGCTCATGGATTCAACGGGACGAGCACCGAGACACTGTGCCAAGCAACCGGTTTGGGTCGCAGCAGTCTGTACAACGCCTTCCGAAACAAGATCGGGCTGTACGAGGAATGCATGTCGACGTATCTCGCCGCAGCCGACGAATCCGTCGATGCAATATTGAAACGAGAGTCGTCGACAGTGCACGAGCGAGTGTCGGCGTTGTTCGATGACCTGATCGACAGCGAGTTGGAGCGTCGCGCTGCAGGCGGTCCGTCGGGGTGCTTTTCCGTGAACACGGCACTCGAGGCTGCGGACAATCCCGAATTATCGGGCCCGTACGAGCAGTTGAAAACCAACCTGCACAGCAGGCTGTCCGTCATGGCGGACTACCTGCGCGCAGGACAAGCGAGCGGCGACATCGCGTGCACGTTGCCGCCTTCCGCTCAGGCCGAGATCATCAACGGGGCTGTCGTCGGAATCAGGGTGGCCGCCCGAGTGGGATCAGGAGCCGAATCCATGCGCGCTATCGCGAGTGGCGCGTTGATGGTTCTGACACCGTAGGCGCGACACTCTCGGCCGTATCCATAGTCGACAACTCTTTCTGTACAGAACAGTACAGAAAGAAGAGAAGGACAGTCCGATGAGCAGCACCGAATTGACTGGTTCGCACACGCCCGACCTCGATCGGATCACCCGAGTCCCCCTCCCGGTCTACGTACTCGCGTTCACCATTCTGGCGTTCACGACGAGCGAGTTCATGGTGTCGGGGTTGATGAACGACCTGGCACGGGATCTGCCTGCATCCATCCCCAGCGTCGGTTACCTGATCGCGATCTACGCCCTGTCGATGGTGCTCGTAGCCCCGCCCGCCTCCATCTACCTCACCCGGTTTCGGCCCAAGTCCGCGCTGATCGCCATTTCGATCGTGTTCATCATCGGCGAGTTGATCGCCGCTGCAGCACCCAGCTATGCCGTCATCGTGATCGGTCGCATTCTCACCGGGGCAGCCGCGGGTACCGCGTACGGCGTGACGTTGTCCATTGCCGCCCAGACAGTACCGGAGAAGATCCGAGGGCGCGCAATCGGAATTGTAATGGGAGGCAACACGATCGGCACCGTCATCGGACTTCCCGTTGCCAGCTTCGTTGGAAACGCGTTCGGTTGGCGACTTGCCTTTGCGTTCGTCGCCGTGCTGGCGGCAATCGCGCTCGTGTCGAGTGTCGCTCTGGTTCCGGCCGTGGACGCCGGCCCGCGGCCGAAAATCCTGGCTCAACTGTCGGAGTCGAGGAACGGCAGCCTGTGGCTTGCGTACGCGACGAGTGGGTTGTTGATCGGCGCGGTCTTCTCCATCTTCAGCTACTTCTCACCCATCCTCACCGAGCGTGCCGGGTTCGACCAGAGTTGGGTACCAATCATTTTGGCCGCGTATGGTGTCGCGTGCGTCATCGGTATCACCGTTGTCAGCCGCCTCTCCGACAGCTTGCCGCTGACTGTGGCGAGCGTCGGCGCGGTGGTCGTCTTCCTGTCCGGCCTGCTGTTCATCTTCGGTGACGGCAACTCGGTGGTGGTCTTGGTCGGCGTCGCAGCGCTCGGATTCGCCGGAGTCAGCCTCAATCCAGCATTCGCAGTGCGCGTCATGAAGGTGGGCGGAACATCATTCATGGTGAACACCGTTCACACCTCGATCATCTGCTTCGGAGTCTTCCTGGGCGCGTCGCTCGGTGGTGTGATCATCGACGTGACCGGATCAGTCCATTCGGTGTACTACCTCTCTCTCGCCTTCGCGAGTGCAGGAATCTTCGCGCTGATGCCGAAGCTGGGCGCAGTTCGAGCCGAGATCACCACGAACCGAGACGCGGACTGAGGTAGGGGCGATGACGACCCTTCCCAAATATACCGGGAGGGGGTATGGTCCGACTTGCACGCTTGATACCCCCAGGGGGTATCAAGAATCCAGCAACGAAGGAGCTTCGCATGATCACCACCAACTACCGAGTCAGCGGCATGACCTGCGGCCACTGCGAGGCATCGGTCCGCGACGAAGTCACCACCGTCGACGGCGTGGAAACGGTCGAGGCATCGGCGTCGGCAGGGGTGCTGACGGTGACAAGCGCCGTAGAGCTCGACCAGGCCGAGGTCATCGCCGCCGTCCGCGAAGCCGGATACACAGCAGAACCACAACCCGCAGACTCGCGCACCGAGTAGCAATCGAACTCGGCGGATAGAAGGGACTCGCACAATGAACAACCACACACATGCCGACGTCGACGCCGGGGTGGCCGAGGCAGTGAACCCACATACGGGACACGACATGTCCGGACACAGCGCAGCCCACTCCGAACACGAAGGGCACACCGACCACAGTGGTCATGGCGGAGGGCACGGCGGACACGGCGATCACGTCGGCATGTTCCGTCGTCTGTTCTGGGTCATGCTGGTACTCGCGGTCCCGGTGATCCTCGCCTCGGACATGTTCGCGATGCTCGTCGGTTACTCACTGCCCGACGCGTCGTGGATCGCCTGGGTATCACCGGTGTTGGGCACCGTGATGTTCGCTTGGGGCGGTTCCCCGTTCCTCACCGGGGCAGTGAGCGAGATTCGTTCACGTGCGCCGGGAATGATGCTGCTCGTCGCCCTTGCGATCACGGTCGCGTTCGTCGCATCGATGGGAGCCAGCCTCGGTGTGCTGGACCATCAGCTCGACTTCTGGTGGGAACTGGCGCTGCTGATCGTCATCATGCTGCTCGGACACTGGATCGAGATGCGATCACTCGCACAGACCACATCCGCTTTGGATTCGCTGGCAGCTTTGCTGCCCGACACCGCCGAACGCATCGAAGGCGATGATGTAGTGACGGTATCCCCGGACCAGTTGCAGCTCGGCGATACCGTCGTCGTCCGACCCGGCGGCCGAGTACCGGCCGATGGCACCATCGTCTCCGGATCGGCGAGCATGGACGAATCCATGATCACCGGTGAATCACGCACCATCCGCCGCGGCGACGGCGAGCAGGTCGTCGCCGGGACGGTCGCCACCGACTCCGGTCTCCGGGTCCAGGTCACCGCGGTAGGGGAAGACACCGCCCTCGCCGGAATCGGCCGGTTGGTCGCCGACGCCCAGAACTCGACATCACGGGCTCAACGCATCGCCGACACCGCCGCAGGCTGGTTGTTCTGGTTCGCCCTCGGAGCCGCGATCATCACCGCCGCAGTGTGGACACTGTTCGGGATGCCCGACGACGCCGTCATCCGCACGATCACCGTGTTGGTCATCGCCTGCCCCCACGCACTCGGCCTGGCGATTCCGCTGGTGGTCTCCATCGCCACCGAACGAGCAGCCCGCGGCGGTGTCCTCGTCAAAGACCGGCTTGCACTCGAGACCATGCGGACAGTGGACACCGTGCTGTTCGACAAGACCGGCACCCTCACCAAAGGTGAACCCACCGTCACCGCGATCGACGTGACCGCCGGGCTCACTGCCGATGAGGTCCTCGCACTTGCTGCTGCCGCCGAAGCTGATTCCGAGCATCCACTTGCGCGCGCCATCGTCGACGCCGCACGTCACAGGGATCTGACCGTCCCGACCGCCACCGACTTCCGGTCCTCCCCCGCTGTCGGGGTGTCTGCCGACGTCGACCGAACCCGAATCCAGGTCGGCGGGCCAGCTCTGCTCGAGCAGGAACACGCAGCCGAACTCGCTGTCGCCGAGCAGTGGCGCGAAGACGGGGCAATCATCCTGCACGTCCTCTCCGGCGGCATCGTAGTCGGTGCGCTCGCACTGGCGGATGAGATCCGGCCCGAATCGCGCACTGCGATCGACGCCCTCCACACCCGGGGAATCGCGGTGGTCATGATCACCGGCGACGCCGATGCCGTGGCGAAGTCCGTCGCCTCCGAACTCGGCGTGGATCGCTACTTTGCCGGTGTGAAGCCAGAGGACAAGTCGCACAACGTCGCTGCCCTACAGCAGGAAGGGCGCACCGTTGCGATGGTCGGCGACGGAGTCAACGACGCACCCGCTCTCGCGCAAGCCGATGTCGGCATCGCGATCGGTGCGGGCACAGACGTCGCTATTGCATCGGCCGGAGTCATTCTGGCCAGCGACGACCCACGATCAGTATTGTCGGTGATCGAACTCTCCCGTGCCTCGTATCGGAAGATGAAGCAAAACCTTTGGTGGGCAGCAGGATACAACCTGATCTCCGTCCCGCTCGCGGCCGGAGTGCTGGCACCTGTCGGGTTCGTGCTCCCCATGTCGATCGGGGCAATCCTGATGTCGCTGTCGACGATCATCGTCGCGGCGAACGCACAACTGCTGCGTCGACTGGACCTCGCACCCCGCACCTACGGAGAACCACAACGATAGCTGCGCACAAAGGCCGAAGGCCGCACCCTCTCGTAGGGGGTGCGGCCTTCGGCTGATTGCGGTTCGAGTCAGCCGAGCAGTCGCTGCATGGTGTCGATCTCCTGCTGCTGAGTCTCGACGATCGTGCGGGCCATCTGCTGAGCATCGGGATTGGAACCGTCGGAAATCTCGGTGTTCGCCATCTCGATGGCGCCGCGGTGGTGGGCGATCATCATCGTCAACCACTGGCGGTCGAACTCAGGACCCGAGGCCGCCATCAGACCGCCCATTTCCTGCTGCGTCATCATGCCGCCGCCCGGGCTGTGATCCATTCCGCCCATGCCCGCAGAGGGGGCTGGCTGGCCCCACTCGGTGAGCCACGCAGTCAACTGGTCCATCTCGGGCTGCTGCGCGGCTTCGATCGCCGACGCCAACGCCAAGACCTCGGGATTATCGGTGCGACCCTCCGCCATCGCGGCCATCTCGACTGCCTGTGCATGGTGCGGGTACATCAGCTGCGCGAACATCACATCGGCGTCATTGAACTCCGCCGACGCACTGGCCCCGTCCGTAGAGGATGGAGCAGACGAGGACACATCCATCGACCGCCCGTCCATCGAGTGCCCGTCCATCGGAGAATCGGTCGAGCCGTCGCTGCAGCCGACGACGAGGAACGCGCTCATAGTGGCAGCAGCGAGCGAAACTACTAATTTGGTACGCATGTCGAACTCCTTGCAAGAGTGATTGTCCAGGGAAACGGATGTCTTTCGATCCGCCGGTGCGCGTGCGCTCACCGGGCTCCCCGTCACACTCGCAAGGTCACCGATCTGTCCAACTGCCACTTCGTCCACGGCGGACCGCGCCCCAACGTGGACTCGGTGCGACCGCCTATTCCGGCCTCTGTTGGCGCGGCAAGCTCGAAGCCGACGATCGTCGGCGGAACCGTCAATGCAGGCCACGACGCCGTCGTCCACACACAGGGGTGCGTCATCTGATGCGCAGACGGGCAATCATGTTCCCCGAACGCCACCGGAATCGAACTGTCGACTGCTGGCATCGGCACCATCGCGGAGTGGGCACCCATCGACATGGACGTACTCGTCGAAGAAATCGGTGTCACCGAGTGCATCAGCAGCACTCCGAACACCGTCAGCGCAATCAACAATCCGGTCGACAGGGCAAAGCCCCGTCGGCGGTGCCGATTTTCTGATCGCATGTCATCGACCATACCAAGATATACCCCCTAGGGGTACTGACATCGAGTCAGCGAGTCTGCTGGTCATGGAACGAGACTGCGTTTCCGCCCGCTCGCTTGGCTGCGTACATCGCGGCGTCTGCTCGACTCCAGGCTTGTTCGAAGTCGCGAGCAACCGAGGCTGCAGCAAGGTGAGCACCGCCGACGCTCACGGTCGTGCCCACCTCCGGGTTGGCCGCGAGACAACTCTGCAGACCGGCGATCTGATCGATCGCCGCACGTGAGTCGACGTAGGTGAGGATCGCGAATTCCTCGCCACCGGTCCGCGCAGTGATCGCCGGCGGCGGAAAGGCCTCGTCGATTGCGTTGGCCGTCGCGCGGAGCACGGCGTCGCCGTGCACGTGACCGAAGCGGTCGTTCACGAGCTTGAACCCATCAAGATCCACGACGAGGACCGCCGCTGTCCTACCGTGCAAATCCGGATCGGTACCTCGCTGGATGATTGCCGCGTCCAATCCGCGCCGGTTGCGTAGCCCGGTCAGTGGATCGTAGAAGGCAGTGGCCGCATCGCTGCGCAACAGCAACAGGAGAACCTGGGTCAGTATCGGCGCCGAGAACAAGATCAGTGTCAAGAGAATGAGGTACGCGCACGCCAGCACGACATCGGCTGCAGGTTCCGTGACCGCCCGCACGAGCAGAGCTCCA
>NZ_LVCV01000052.1 GCF_001647195.1 Rhodococcus sp. EPR-157
GAACGACGGCCGAAACCTGATTGTGTCGCGACCGAGCTTCGCGGACGTGGTCTCCATCGATCTTGCGTCGTGAAATATTTCGTGGCGCTTCGCCGTCGACGGCCAGCGGGCCGACCACATGGCGATCTCTCAGGATGGAACACAGGTCGCGGTCTCGGCTTCGACTGCGAACACGGTGCACATCCTCAACACAGTCGATGGTACGGAGATCGGCACATTCCCTACCGGTACCTCCCCTCACGAGAATGTCTTCACCAAAGACGGGCGGTACATTGTCAATGCGAGTATCGGTCGCGTTGAAACCCCCTTCGATGCACCAGAATTGGGCTTGACGAAGTTCCCTCGCTGGATTTCGTTCTACGACCGGGCCACCGGTGCTGTCGTCCGCAAGATCGACATCGGGCAGAAATTGTCGGAGGCCGGACACTCGAACATGAGTTCATCAGTCCGACCGATGACCCTGTCTCCGGACGAACGATACCTGTACCTACAAGTGTCGTTCTTTCACGGAATTGTCGAGTACGACCTCCAGGACGACAAAGTCACGCGAGTGGCGGATCTGCCGATATCTCCGGAGGCAGAAGCACTCCCGCGCGAATCGTATCTGTTGGACTCCGCCCACCACGGCATCGCGATGAACGCTGCCGGAACCAAAATGTGCGTGACTGGAACAATGTCGGACTATGCGACCGTCGTCTCGAGAGACACGTTGGCCGCCGGGCCCCTGGTAGCCTCCGGCGAGAAACCCTACTGGTCGACCCGGAGCAATGACGGGCAATACTGTTTCGTGTCATGGGCAGGCAGCGAAAAGGTATCCGCCATCTCGTTCGAGACCGGACTCGAGGTGGGGAGCGCCATCGTGGGGGACCATCCGCAGCGCATGCGCACCGGTGTTCTCGACTCGACCCTGCTTGGTTCGTGATCGTCGCTCCAACGGGAGCACCGTAGGCGTCCCCCAGGCACGCGTTCGCCGAGAAGCGAAACAAGTGCAGGCAACATGCGCAATCCCCGGGCGGACTGAAGACATCGATCGCGCTCGAAGCTGCACACAACTGAGAATTCACCCGTCCATTGCACAGGTCGCAGTACTAGCCGCAACGGCGCTCGAGGCCCCTGCCCGCCGGACCTCCCTGCACACTATCGTCCGAATCCGACGGCTTTCCGTCGATCCTCGTCGATAGTGTGCAGTAGGTCCGCGGCCTGTGAACCCACCCGAGTGAGCAGTCTTGTGTCGAGGACAGTAGGCGCTCTGTGGCGTGCAGACGGGCGATCCCAACTAGTTAGGTTCGGCAGCCCTTATATACTCCGTCGGTGCCCAGCGAGATCAGCTACGACGACCGCCCCGGTGTGCGCTTCGCGTGCGACCTGGGCCGCTTCGGCGAAGCACCCGCACTGGTCACGGCGCACGAGACTGTCACCTACCGCGACCTGGACGAACGCGTCGAGCAGCAGGCGTCGAAGCTCGGGGTGAAACGGTGCATGGTGCTCATCGCCGGTGCCAATGACATCGACGTCGTCGTCACCTATCTTGCGGCGCTGCGGGCGGGGCATCCGGTGCTGATGGCACCGGGTGACAATCCCGACCATCTCGACGGTCTGATCGATGCGTACCGGCCCGATGTGGTGGTGCGCAGCGTCGACGGCCGCACGGTCATCGAGAAACGCGGCCGACGATTGAGGCACCAGCTGCACCCCGACCTCGCATTGATGCTGAGTACTTCCGGTTCGACCGGGTCACCCAAACTCGTCCGACTATCGCATCGAAACGTGCAGGCCAACGCCGAGTCCATCGCCGAGTACCTGGGCATCCGCGCCACCGATCGCGCCGTGACGACGCTGCCCATGCACTACTGCTACGGGCTGTCGGTCGTGCACAGCCACTTGGCACTCGGCGCTGCGCTGATTCTGACCGATTCCTCCGTCACCGATCCCGAATTCTGGGACCTCATGCGGACCCAGCGCGGCACCACGTTCGCGGGCGTCCCGTACACCTTCGATCTGCTCGACCGTATCGGTTTCGACCAGCTGGATCTGCCCGAGCTGCGCTACATCACGCAGGCCGGTGGCAAGATGCCGCCGGACCGCGTCCGAAGGTACTCCGAGCTGGGTCGACGTCGGGGATGGGACTTGTTCGTCATGTACGGGCAGACGGAAGCGACCGCCCGGATGGCCTATCTTCCACCGGATCTCGCCGCCACCCACCCGCACACCATCGGCCGTCCGATTCCCGGGGGATCCTTCCATCTCCAGACAGTCGACGACGCCCCGGACGGGACAGGTGAGCTTGTCTACTCGGGGCCGAACGTCATGCTCGGCTACGCCGAGGGTCCCGACGACCTACGTCTCGGTGACACGCTCGCCGGCACACTGCACACCGGTGACCTCGCCCGGCGCACGGACGACGGACTTTATGAGGTGGTGGGCCGCCGCAGCCGGTTCGCGAAGGTGTTCGGCCTGCGTATCGACCTGCAGCACGTCGAGTCCACGCTCGAGCACCACGGGCTGACAGCGTGCTGCACCGGTGGTATCGACGAGCTCGTCGTCGTTGCGGAGGACGGCGACGTCGACGGCGTCCGCCGCACGGCAGCACAGGCCAGCGGCCTTCCCACTGCAGCGGTACGGGTGTGCCTCGTCGATCAATTGCCGCGAACATCCACCGGCAAACCCGATGTGCGAGCGGTTGCGGAGATCGCGGGTCGGCACAATCCCGACCTATCGGAAGCTGTCCCGACTACCGCCGATGTGAAAGCGCTGTACGCCGAGATTCTGCACTGTTCGCACGTCGGCGACGACAGTACGTTCGTGAGTTTGGGCGGTGACTCCCTGTCGTACGTTCGGATGTCGTTGCGGCTGGAGGAAATGCTCGGCCGCCTCCCCGAGAACTGGCACACCACCCGAGTACGGGACCTCGATCAGGCTCCACGTGTGCGCCGCGGCTGGCGCCGAGTGGAGACGAACGTTCTGCTGCGTGCCCTCGCGATCGTCCTGATCGTCGGCTCGCACATCCACCTGTTCTCGGTACTCGGCGGGGCGCATGTGCTTCTCGGGATCGCCGGCTACAACTTCGCCCGCTTTCACCTCGGGGCGGCCGAACGCACCGAACGGACTCGCCGTGTGCTCCGAAGCGTCGCCCGGATCGCCGTCCCCAGCATGGTCTGGATCGGGTCCGTCATCGCCCTCACCGGGGACTACCAGATCACCAGTGCATTTCTGCTCAACGGGATCCTCGGCCCGGAAGGGTGGTCTGCGGAATGGCGCTACTGGTTCGTCGAGGCGATCGTGTACATCGTTCTCGCGACTGCCGCGGTACTTTCCATTCCGTTCATCGACCGTCTCGAGCGTCGCTACTCGTTCTGGTTCGCGATGGGAGTCGTGGCATTGGGCCTCGTCACTCGATACGGGCTGATCGAAGTCGACGACACCCCCAACCGCATACTGACCGCGTCAGTGGTCTTCTGGTTGTTCGCCCTGGGCTGGGCCGCCGCGCAGGCGAGCACCACCTGGCATCGAGTGTGGGTCACCGCAGCAATCGTGGCCACGGTTCCCGGGTTCTTCTTCGGCGAAACACAACGAGAGATCATCGTCGTCGCCGGCCTCTGCATGCTGGTGTGGCTCACGTCGATCCCGTGCCCCGCAGTGTTGGCCCGAGTTGCAGGAGTGTTGGCTAGCGCCTCCCTCTACATCTACCTGACTCATTTCCAGGTCTACCTACCGCTGCGCGACGACCATCCCTGGCTGGCATTCGTTCTGTCGATCGTCGTCGGAATTCTGTACTGGCAGGCAGTGAACTTCACTCTCTCCGTGGGTAGACGGGTCATGGCGCGAATTCGACAGTCCGACCGGAGCCCCACCACCGAGTCGGGCATCCGGCTTTCCGAAGGTGGGTGAGCGCACCTTCGGGTGCATTTCACTTGACAATGTCACACGGGTAGCTCACAGTTGTCATATGACAACGTCACATCAAAGCGAACTCATCGTCGTGTCCGGTGCATCCACCGGCATGGGAGCAGCAACCGCGCACGCATTGGCCAAGCAGGGCTACCACGTACTGGCCGGCGTCCGACGCCCGTTCGACGCAGACACGATCCGCGCACAGAACATCGAACCAGTAATCCTCGACATCACCATCCCCGATCACATCGATGCGCTCGTCGACCGTATCGACGCCGATCCCGAGAACAGAAGTCTGCGTGCGATCGTCAACAACGCCGGCATCGCAGTCAACGCTCCGGTGGAGACCTTGCCTCTCGACCAGTGGCGACTTCAGTTCGAGGTCAACCTCTTCGGCCATATCGCGCTCACACAGGCAATGCTGCCGTTCTTGCGTCGAAGCCACGGCCGCGTCGTCAACATCAGCTCCGTGGGCGGAAAGGTCGCAATGGGTACATACGGTGCCTACGCCGGCGCAAAATTCGCACTCGAAGCAGTCAGCGATGCCCTTCGTCGGGAAGTCGCACCACATGGTGTTCAGGTGGTCGTCGTCGAACCTGGCGGCGTGAAGACCGAGATGACGGGCCGCGGCATCGAACGCGCACGAGCATTCGTGGAGGAGATGTCATCGGAGCAGCGCCAGCACTACGGCGCGCTCATGCAGGCCATCATCAATCAAGCCACTGCATTCACCGAAACCGGCGTCACCTCGGACGCCGCTGCGGTCGTCATCGCCAAAGCGGTCACAACTCGGAAACCTAAGACTCGCTACACAATCGGACGTGACGCCGCAATGCTCACTCGCCTGGCCAAGATCCTCCCCGACCGCGCCCTCGACCGTGTCGCCGCAGCGAACCTCCGGCCACATTTCCCGAAAGAACTCGCACGCTGATCGCTGCTCCGTCTGCACGGCAATGTCGACTACGCTCGAATGATGGTCTCACGAGCCGAATCCGCCGCGGCGACACGGGCGGCACTCATCGAGTCGGCGCTCGAACTGCTCAATTCCGGAGGGCCGGAGGCAGTTACCCTTCGCGCGGTTGGAGCTCGGGCGGGTGTTTCCCGGGGAGCACCCTATGGACACTTCAAGGACAAAGAACACTTGCTCACCCAGCTGGCACTCGACGCATGGGGTGAGGTGACCCTCGCACTGGACAGACTGATCGCCGACACCGCGATCGACCCGGCCACCCGACTAGAGCAGGCGCTCCTCACCTTGATCACCATAGGTCGCGAACGCCCACACCTGTACATTCTGATGTTCGCCCCACCCGCCGGAGACCCGGCCGTTGCCGCCCAAGCGGTCGGGGCATCGCAGGACCGATTTCTCGACATCGTCGCAAGCGTGGTGGGTGAGCAGGATGCGCGTAGGTACGGTGCACTTCTCCTGTCGAGCGCTCAAGGTATAGCCAACATGGAATTGAGCGGCCATCTCGGCCAAGAGAAATGGAACGCAACCGGCGAAGAACTCGTCGCAACACTGGTTCAGGCCGTCCAGCGGTGAGCCGGTCGGTGGTCACCGCCGGAAACTGCGGAAGATCCGAGCCAACCGCACAAACCGTCAGTTGCCGGGCAACGCGCCGTCGAGGCCACCGACGTCGGTGATCTTCCAATCGTCGTTCTTGTCGATGGTCAGCGAATACGTGACGGTCGTTGCCGTTCCCTGCGGGGTCTGCGCGCTGGTGGAGGTCACATTCAAGAATGCGTTGACCTGGAAGATTCCATCGGACTCGGACGTCACGACCGAGGTGATGGGTGTGGCCGAGGACGTCCACTGCAGCGGCAGGAGGATCTGTTCCAGTTGCTGCGCCGTCGCGTCGAACTTCGCCGCGAGCTGTGGCGTCGTGTTCGCCTTGAGTTCGTCCAGCCACCCCGTCGTATCCCGGTAGTCGATCGTGGACGCACCGAGGGCGTAGTCGGCGGCCACCTGCTCGGCATGTGCGTTGTCGGCGGCGCGCGCCTCATTGTCGGCGAGATCCCCGCGTGCCGACAGGTAGAGGGCTGCGAATGTACCGGTGGCGATGATCAAGGCCGCCACGATCAACCCGGTCACCACGGTGGACAGCCGAAGCTCGATACGTGTAGGCCGACGTGGGGAGTCTTCGCGCGACTCCGGCACTCCTTTTTCCGATTCTGTGATGGCAGACATGGTTCCTCTTTCTCTATTTCACGGTGATCTGAAGTTGTAGCGCACTGCCGTCGCCGACCGCTGTCGCTGCCTGCGTTACGAGGGCGCTGACATCGAGCGCCGGCATGGTGTCGAGCGCTGCAGCGGTGAGCGGCTGCAGCACGGGCACCAGTTCGGCGATAGAGGGACCGATTTCGGCGAGCAACGTCGTCAGTTGCTGCAAGAACGGCACCAAGCCACCGTCGGTGGTGTAGTCGGTCGCGGGATTCCCGATGGATGACAATTTCGACTGTGCAACAACCACATCGGACAGCCCGAGACCGACTTCGGTAAGCTCGGGTCCGGCCGACTCCAACGCCGGCCCCAACCAGGTCATGTCGCCGCCGAGCCACTGCAGGTCGGTCAGTAGCGAGCGGAGCTGCGGTTCATGGCTCATCAGCGTCGCGGCAAGCAATGTCGTCGATCGCTCCAGCCGCGGAATTTCCGATCCTGTTCCGGCCGTTGCCTTCTCGACCGTGTCGATGAGCGAACCGAGGGCCTCGGGGTCGAGTTGATCGAGCAACGTCACCAGTCGCGCCGACATCTCGGGAATGGTTCGCGGCGGGTCGACTGTGCGGGCGTCGATCGTCTGCCCGTCGGAGAGGTGCGGCGGCGACAACTCATTGCCCGGAGCGAAATCGATGTACGGTTCGCCGAGAGCACTGAGGTTTTCGATGACAATCGCGCTCGATGCCGGGATGTCGTAGCGGTCGCTGAACCGTACCGTGACCCGGACTCCGTCGGCCGATCTGACGACCGAGTCCACTTCACCCACTCGGGCACCGGACAGAAGAACAGCGGAACCGTTGTTCAGACCGCCCGAATTCGTCATGAGCACAACCGCAGTCGTCGAACGTTCGAACAGCTGGTATCCGAGAACTCCGAAAGTCATGTATCCGATTCCAAGGAGCAACACAGCCGCGATGGCGCCCAGAGACACTACCGAGCGAACCTTCACCGGACCGCCCCGATCATGCGCAACGCGGTGGCAATCTGATCGCTCTGTTCCGATTCCGACATCGTGACGTCGACCTTGGGCCCCTGTTCGACGAACGGGAAGATCCGAGTCCGCAGCAGATCGTTGAACTTGCTGAGATTGGTCGGCTGACTCAGATCGAGCGGGTTGGACGACAACACCATGGGCACAACGGCCGTGGCGGTCCGGTCGAGCGACTGCACCAGAGGGGCGAGCCAGAGGGCACTGTGCGCGACGGGACCGAGCCCGGCGAGAATCAACATCACACCGACTGTGGAGGTAACGACTGCGGTGGTTTGCTGGACACCGTAGTCGGTCAGCAGCGGATCGAGCATGTCCCGATCGTCGAGTACCAGTGCAGCATTGGCACCGAGACCGTCCAGAATCGCGTCGACCGAGCCGACATCGGCACCCACAGCGGCGATATCGTTCTCCACCGCGCTGAAGATGCGCGCAGTTTCGGCGGGATCGACGGGAAAGACGGAGTTCATCTGGCGCACGGTGTTCTGGAGGCTGTCGACGGCTCCACCGCCTACCACACTGGCTAGCCCGGCCAGGGTGTCCTCGACCTGTGGTGCCTGCGACGTCCGATCGATCGAAATCGTTGCCCCATCGGTCAGCAACGGTCCGTTGTCGTCCACGGCGGACAGTAGGGCGATGTGGACATCGCCGAGCGGAGTCGCCTGACGCAACTCGGCGCGAGTCTCCGCCGTGACCCGAGTCGATTCTGTGATCTCGACGTCGGCGACGACATACCCTGCGCGCGCCGCGTCCCCGGATGCGGACTCGGGCGCAACGATTCTCACGTCGACGAGAGTGCCCGCCTCGACTCCATCGGCGATGACATCGGCACCGAGCGGAAGGTTGAGAACATTGGCGAATTCGATCGACAACGAGTAGGTCTCACCCGAGACTCCAGTCCCCGGTACTGCCAATGCGGCCGGGTCGAACGAACATCCGCTCGCAACCACGAGGACACACAGAACGGCGATGGACCCCGTCGTGCGTCGCCTGCATCCGGATTCGGTCGGTCTCATCATCGGGCACCGGTCATTTCGAGTATCAATTGCTCCAGTGGAATATCGACCAATCCGCCGCTGTCCACAGCGCAGGACTGCCCGGCGCGGCCATCGAGTGCCGCACACACCTGGGCGAGGTGCGGATCGGGTATCTCGACCCGCGGCGCAGCGTAGGTGAGGGAGACTCGCCCGGTTTCCGGGTCGAGCGAATCGGTGAACGCACGAGAAACTGCGGGGAGCATTGTCACCACATCGCGCAGGTCGGACACTCCGGCGCTGATCAGTCGCGGCAGATCCTGATGAGCGCTGAGACTGCGCAGCGCCGGCGTACCGAACATCTTGACCAAGTCGTTGGCAGCAGGCAGTAGATCGTGAAGGGTGTCCATGATCTCGACGATCGGCGGAATCGCCAGTTTCGTGGCGGCGTCGAATTCCTCGGTCAGCCGAGTGACCATCAAGTGGACGTCGCCCCAACCGCTCCGAGCGCTGCGCGCCAGCGATGCGAGGGTGTAGATCAGATTGCCGATATTGGCTATCGCGGCGTCCGGCGAATCGAGTGCGGCACCGAGCCCGTGGACGATCCGGTTGATCTGATCCGAAGTCCCTTTCGTGGAATCGTTGAGTGCTGCAATACCTCCGGCCAACAGGTTGTCGCCTCCGTCTTCCTGGCCGTTCAGCTCGTCTGCCAGATTCGACAGGGCCGTGAAGGTCTCCGTCAAACTTTGGGGGGTGAGAGTGTTGTCGATACACCTCGACGAGTCCCATGCCGGCCCACTCGGTTCGTTGCCGATCACCGCCAATCTGCGGTCGGCGATGAGCGAGTCCGCCACCGTCGTTGCGCCCACATTCAGCGGCAGCGCGCGATTCGCCGGAATCTCGAAATCGACGCGAGACGAGCCTCCCTCGGGCTCGATCGACGTCACCGATCCGACATCTATGCCCAGAATCGACACCGCACTGCCCTCGAACAGTCCGATGCTGTCGGGCATGAGAGCGCAGTAGCTACGCATCTCCGGGGACGGCATCAGTACCTTGTATCCCCCGCCGACGGATCCGAGCAGCGCCACAACCGTTGCCACCGAAAGAAAAGTCCTGGACCGTATCAGTCGATCGATCATCAGCAGGTCCTTCCCGCAACGGGAATACAAGGGCTGGAGGGTGCACCAGCGGAGTCGGTGATCAACGGGTTCAATCGTTCCTGCAACACGCGGACGGCTTCGAGTATCGCGCCGAGTTCGGCACCGACCTCATCCAATGCGGGAATCGTGTCGGCCAGCGATTGCGCATGGGGCTTCAACGTCGACTCCCATGCCCGCCCGACGGGAGCCAGCGCGTGCAGGGCTTCAGCTATCCTCCGCAGCGCCACACCGACTTCGGCCTTGTTGTCGTGGATGAGAGTCTCGAGCAGGTTCAGTTTGTCGACCAGCCTCACCACGACGTCCAAGTTGCGATCGAGCGCCGAGGAGTACTCGTCGGCCAACGCCAGCGTGCGCGACACATCCTCGTTCTGCTGCTCGATGATGGTCGTGATGTTGTCCAGAGCCGTCAGCAAAGCACGAGGCGAGTCGGGATTCGCGGCCAGTTTCGACTCCGCCGCGCCCATATCCACTCGGATTGTGTCACCGTCCAACTCGTCCACCGGCCGCACCGCGTCCTCGAAAAGTTGTGGGAGGTTGTACGGCAGAATGACGCGCTCGCGGGGAATGGTCGTCTCCCCCAGCGGCGCGTCCCCCGCGGGGAGCACAGCCAGGTAGTGACCGCCGACGATGGTGAGCATCCGCACCTCGAGCGAGGTGGCGTCACCGATGAAGACGTCGTCCTTCACCGTGAAACTCATGTCCACGTGGTCCGATTGCAGGGTGACGGACTTGATCGTGCCGACGGTGATTCCGGCTACCCGAACGTCGTCGTCGGCGCGGACCGATCCGGCGTCCGACAGTTCTGCGGTGTACGTCGTCATTCCGGTCTCCACCACCGACACGATGCCCACGGCGGCCAGCAGAACCACTACCGCGACAGCGCCGAGGAGCCCCAACCGAACATCGGAAATTCCGGATCCTCCGGCGACGCGCGCTCTCTGCCGGGTCACCCACTTCATTTGTTGCACAGCGCGATCCTCTGCTGCTGGATCAAAATTTCCAGCGCATGCGGGGCCTGCGCCGTCCCGTTCGAGCACGTGGTGCTGACGTAAGCACCGGGGTCGGGTATCGCTGCTGCCAGTCCCTGTATCAGTGCAGGCAACCTGCCGAGCGTGTCGGCAGCGGCGGCCGGGTCCGGAATAGCTGTGCGCAGCACGTTGTCGAGGTGGGGGTTCGGGTCTCCGGTCAAACCCACGGTGTTCAACAGGCTCTGCAACGGGTAGAGCACAGGACGGATGGTCAACGAGAAGTCGATGAGACCACCGATGCGATCCGCGAGCGTCCCGAACACTGCCGTCATCTGGGTGAGGAGTTCCATCGCATGGCCGGACTTGCCGCCGAGATGGTCCACTACCTGACCGAGGTTGTGCACCAGGGTCGATATGACGGCTTGCCTGTCGGTCACGTAGTGATCGGTGAGCTTCTCGATACCGTCCAACGCCGAACCGACGCGGGTCTCGTCTCCCTCGATGACCGCCAACAAACTGCCCGTCAGCTGATTCAGATCGTTCGGGGTCAGGGTCGCCAGGACCGGCTGCAAACCGTTGAACAACGTCGTGATGTCGAACGCGGGGACAGTGTGGTCCGTGGTGATCGTCTCGCCTGGCTGCTGTTCCTCACCCGGATCGTCCGGCTGCTGCACATCGAGATACCGCATACCCGTGAGATTCTGGTAGCGAATCGCCAAGGTGCTGTTGACGTAGATCGGCCGCGCGCGTTCCGAGGTGAACGTGACGCGAGCCAACGGGCCGTCGAGTTCGAGGCCAGACACCTTTCCGACGCTCACGCCGTACATACGCACGTCGTCACCTGCTTTGAGCCCGTTCGCGTCGGTGAACAGCGCCGAGTAGCCTTCGGTAGGACCACCGACCGGCCGGTCGATCAGCTGGAACACCACCGTCAGCAGCATGATCATCACGGTGACGAAAGCAGCAAGTCGCGCAACGAGTTTCGGCGTGCTCATCATCGCCCTCTGTCCACCGGTGCAGGCACGGCTGCCTGCAACGGTCCTGACAGCGCTGGAATTGCACTGAGGTCTACCTCGACATTCAGCACCGGGCCCTCAGATGTGTCGTGGAACTTCTCGTTCAACCGATCCAGAAGTACGCCGAGGTCACGGCCAGTGGTGTGCGGCGTCGGAACGGTGGCGGCGATGGCATCGAGAATCGGTGCGATCAAGATTGCGAGTTCCTCGAAGTTCGGCTGAGCAGTGGTCAACAATGGGATGAGGCTCGGAAATAGGCTGTCCTTGAGCACGGACGTCGTGGCGTCGAATCTCGTTCGGTTCTCTTCGGACTTCATGTACTCGGAGTCGAATGCCGCGTCGAGCAGACGGATTCCGCCGTCGGCGGTCGACGGCAGACCGGCCAGCGCAGATCCATACTCGCGCAGCAGAAATGGCGCAGGATGGACTTGGGTATCGGCCACTGCCCTCGACATGGCAACCATGGATTGGAACAGCGGCGTGAACGCGGTCGCTCCGATGTCCATTCGGCGCAACACTTCTGTGAGCTTCGGAGTCAGGACCCCGGACGTGAACCCACCCAGCGAACCGAGCAGGGTGGAAATTGTGGCGTCGTCGACACGCCCCTGCTCCTCTCCGGTGAGATCGAGGACTGCGCCGTCGACGAGGGTGGCTCCACCCGGAGCTGGCTGCATCTCGATCTCGG
>NZ_LVCV01000053.1 GCF_001647195.1 Rhodococcus sp. EPR-157
TGCGTTGCGATCCCTCAGCGGTGCCTTCGATCGACCCGACAGCGCCGACTTTCACACCGTCGAGTCGCACGTCACTGCCCTGGCCTATCCCGGCTCCGATTCGGTCGGTGAGCAGATCGATCGTGAGAAGGTTCGCATCGGTTCCGGCGGGGGCGAGACGCCAGCCGATTCCGAGCGCGACGACAGCGGCCATGGCAAGGACGCCCGTGGTCCGCGCTGTTCGACGTCCGGCGGCGACGCCTGGTAATCCGTAGGTGGGCATTGGTCCTATCCGGAGAAGGTCACAGGGGAGGTGAGGCCCCACAGAACGATAGTGAGAATCATGTCGAGGCTGATGATCGCGACCAGGCTGGCACGAATTGCGCGCCCGGATGCTGTCCCCACGCCTTCGGGGCCTCCGGTGGCGAAATAGCCTTGGTAGCAATGGATGAGGATGACGGCGACGGCGAACACGGTCACCTTCACGACCGCCGCAACCACGTCCCAATTCGCGACGAATTGGGTGAAGTAGTGGTCGTAGACCCCACTGGGTGCGCCGTGCAGCGTCACCACGACTGCACCGCAGGCGAGGTAGCTCACGATCAGTGCGATAAGAAATGTCGGCACGATGGCCACGACGCCGGCGATGACGCGGGTTGTGACGACGAACGGCACCGACCGCACACCGAGAGCTTCGATGGCGTCGATTTCCTCCGATATTCGCATCGATCCGATTTCGGCTGTCATCCGGCATCCCGCTTGAGCTGCGAAGCCGACTCCTGCAGCGATCGGGGCAAGTTCGCGCGTATTGGCAAAAGCCGAAACGACACCGCTGAGCTGGCCGAGCGAGACCAGGTTCAATGCGCTGTACGCCTCGATGCCGATGGATGCGCCCACGGCCGCCCCCATCACGACCATCACCACCGCAGTTCCGCCGCCGACGAGCACCGAACCGCGCCCCCAGGTCATGTCGGTCACTTGAAGCATCGTCTGCGATCGATACTTCTTCAGCGTCAACGGAATCGACGACAGAACCTGCCATGCGAATACCAGGACGAAGCCCGCATTGTCGATCGGTGCCATCGGACGGACGGTGCGACGCAGCCAGACGAAGGGCCGCAGTAGCGGCGGAGTGTAGGTCGAGACCGTCATCACGCCAGCCTGACCGGGAAGAACATCGTGACCACCTGGGTGATCGCGGTGTTGATCACGACGATCGACACGACGGACAAAATGACGGCTGCGTTGACGCCGTCGGCAACGCCGCGAGGCCCGCCTTTCGCTTCCATCCCGCGCTGACACGCCACGATGACGACCAGGAATCCGAAGAGGAGCGACTTCGCGAGCGATACCCACACGTCGATCGAGGTGGTGAATGCGCCGAACGATTCCCAGTAGCTCCCGGATGTGACGTCGAGAGCCCCGATGGCGACGATATATCCGGCGACGACGCCGACCGCGATGATCAAGATGTTGAGCAGAGGGGCCACGACCAGCATCGCTGCAATTCTCGGAACGACGAGTCGTTGCGTCGGGTTGATTCCCATTACCCGCATAGCGTCGACTTCGTCGCGGATGGTTCGAGCGCCGAGGTCGGCCGCGATCGCCGCGGCACCGGCACCGCCGAGAAGGAGCCCGGTCGCCATCGGCGCACCCTGCTTGATCACTCCGAGGCCACCGGCCGCACCGATCAACGAGTTCGCCCCGAGTTCGTGGACCAGGTTTCCGACCTGAACCGAGACGATCACGCCGAACGGAACAGCCATCAGAACACCGGGAATTGCCGTGACCGTGATGAAGAACCAGGCCTGGGACAGAGTTTCTCGCCACTGGAACCGCAGCCGCACAGCATCCTCGAGCCCGAACGAGAGTGCCTCGGCACCCATCCGCATGGTCCGGCCGAAGGTGCCGACGCTCGATGAGATGGCGCTCGGCGGGTGGCTAGTCGATACGGCGGACACCACGACCACCTCCGTTCTCGTCGAGCTTGTGGATATACCGGATAACGCCTACGGACAGAGACGGCGTAGTCACCGAATCGGGCAACCCGCTTCAGTGGACGGTGTTGCATCGTGGTGGTCGTACGGGGTGGTCAGAATTCCTTTGCGTTTCGCGGCGGCACGGGAGGTGAGCACGTTGATGCGCCAGAAGCGATCGCCTTTGGCAGCGCGCCGACGCAGGCGGGTGTCGGCGAACGGCAGAACATCGGAGACTCTGTTCAGCCACACGTTGAACGTGGCCACTGCGCCGATGGCCCGCACCCACCGAGCGATCGCGATGTCGTGTGCCGGTGTGGTGGCGACGAGGGCGCGCACCGCTGGTTCGCCGCCGAAGTAGGCCATCATGCCGAGCAGAGGCTTGACCGTCGATCGACCCCGTAGGGTCAGCCGGCCGTGCTCATCGGTCATCGTGACCGCAGCCGCCCCGGACATCTCCGCGGTCGCCTCGGTCGGCCCACCGGTGTAAGGCAGGTAGTAGTTGAGTATCTCGATGGCGTCGTCCGCTGTGGTTGGAATGACGTCCTCACTGACACCGAAAACGTGTGTGATGTACGCCCAGTGAATCCATGCGTCATCGAGATCGGATTGGGAGAACTTTCGGCCGTGCCCTTGATCGACGAGCATGGGCAGAAGACCGAAGGAGATAGCACCCATCAGCATTGCGGTGCAGGAAATCGGGCAGCCGTTTCGCTCGAAATTCGATGGCTCCCAGGACCTGCGGAGTCCGGCTCGCACCTGAGAGTGCATCAGCCGTACTTTCACGGTGTCCTTGAAGATCGGCGAATAACGGTCCATGGCGCTCGATCTGGTGACGTTCCAGAACCAGGTGTAGCTCTCGAACATTCGACGCTGGTAGTCGTTGATGAATCGCCGCGTCGCTCCGGTGGCGGTCGAGACGTCGTTGCCGACGAACGTCGCCAGTGCATCCATCACCGCCATCCCCGTCTTGCCGGCGAACGACGCGCTGATCCACAGTTGGCGCCCACGTTCCCACCGCTCCGGATCGTGCCAGGCGGGCGGGTTGTCGAGACTGTCGAACAGCCGCACGAGCTCCGGGGGTGGATCGGTGACGGCGTCGATCCCGTCGTCGAGGGCGGTCTCGAGCATCCGGCGGCCGTCGGACATTCCGATGCGGCGAAATGCGCGCACGACGTCGTCCATCAGTTCGTCACCCTGCCACTGGTGGTCGGCCACCAAGCCGATCAGCGGGCCCGGCGCCGACAACCGATCCCGCGGAACCATCGGTTCGACGAAGCGACTGCGGGACACGTCCCACAGCTCGTGACTTTCGGTCGATCGCTGCGGCCACGGCCGTAGCGGCATGCCGGGGCGGTAGTAGTAGTCCTGCGCGGGGGGCGCGGCGACGGGGCCTCGGCCAGGACGCGACATCGATGTCGACACAGCTTCGTCTCCCTTGTTCGTCCGGAGCCGGCCAACCATGTGACCGAGATCATACGAAACCCTAGAGCTGAAATCTGCTCGGTTTCAACTCAGTTATTGACACGAGCTCAACGACCTGATGCCATTGACAAATGAGCAGTTCAGCGCGCTACAAGCCGGTTCAACAACGCTCGATCGCGACGATCGAGAAGATCCTCGACACTGCTGCTCAGCTTTTGATCCGTCACGGCTATATCGGTTTGACCACCAATCGCATCGCCGCCGAGGCGGGTATAGGCATCGGCACGGTGTACCGGTACTTTGCGGACAAGAACGAGTTGCTCACCGCACTTCGCGACCGCGCCAGCGTGCAGATAACCAACGAGCTCGCTGCGGCAGTCACCACGTCGCTCTCCTTCGACCAGTCGGTTGCCGTCCGGCAACTGTTCACACTGCTCGTCGAGGCGGTCGAAAGAAACGAGGCGATCATCAATGCGCTCGCCAACGAAGTGCCGATGGGCTTGCAGGGAAACATCCTCCCCGAAGTGGAAAGCCAACTGATGCGGCTCGCCCGGCACTTTCTGGCTTACCATCGCAGTGATCTATCCGATACGGAGATATCGGAACTGTCCTACATCGGCGTGACGGTCGGCTTCGCTGCGGCGATGCGAATCGGGGTCAAACGCGAACCCGGTCTGAACCGGGAGCGTCTGATCGACTGCGCCGGTGATGCATTGACCGCGTGGATCGACACCCACCGTGAGCCGGCCACCGCGAACCCTGTACCGGATCGATGACCGCACTGCGCGCCTAAGTCGTCGTCACTGGGGTTCGTCGAGCAAAACCCTTTCGATGACGGACAGAAGGGCATCGACAAGCAGATCCTCGGTCAGATCCCGATCGAGCGTCTCGCGTACGAGCCATTCCTTCGTCGCGGCCTTGACCATTCCTCCGAACGCGCGGATCGCGGCGAGTAGTCGACGGTGCCGTGGAGGCCGAAATTGAGCGTGCGGAACCAGATGTCGCTGTTCCATTCGATGCTCGACATGCCCATCAGCGAGTTCTCGTGACCCCGCCCAACAATCCCGTCGTACCCCAGAGTGCTTACGGCGCACTGAGGCTCGATCAGTCCGGTCGACTGACTCCGCGCGGCAACATCCGGCGTGGACACGAGGATTCGACCAGCTGGCTCATGCCTAGGTCCCCGCACGTTCGCCAATCGAATTGGGATCGCACGCGAACAGGAGGCGTCGGGTGCGGCAACGACCCCACCCTGCCTCAAGTGCGCTCGGTGGCCGAGTTGGCCAGCGTGCGAATTGCCAGCCAGCCTGCCGATACGACGAGGACGACCCCGATCATCTGCAACCCCGGGGAGTCGTCGGCTCCGCCGAGAACGAATGCGGCACCTCCCAGCGCTGCGATCGCGATAGCGGCGAGAGTCGCAATGATGTTGATTCGCTTGGCTTTCGGCGCTGTCACTCGTCCACCCATTCCAGTAAGTCGCCAGGTTGGCACTTCAGTACTCGACACATCGCATCGAGGGTGCTCAGACGTACCGCCTTGGCACGCCCGTTCTTGAGTACCGCGACATTGGCGGGTGTCAGGCCGACGCGTTCCGCGAATTCGCCGACGCTCATCTTCTGCT
>NZ_LVCV01000054.1 GCF_001647195.1 Rhodococcus sp. EPR-157
ATCCTCATGACGATCATCAACAGTGCTGCGACAGCGACGATTGCAACGATCAAGAACAGCAGCAGCGGGATGCCGGGATCGTCGGCCCTGAGTCCGACGTACAGGAAGACCCCGACCAGGACGACCCATGCCGCGACGATCGCCCACGTGATGACGTCGGCCCAGATCAATGACGCCTTGGTGAAGATCGCATTGCGGTTCACCAACGTCAGGAGCTTCCAGGTCGCGATGACGACCGCTTGAATGCACAGCACCCAGAAGATCGACACCACGGTCAGTGGCCACCGGAGGTACGCGGATTCGGGTGACTCTTGGGCCATGTGTGCGAACTGCCCGGGCAGCGACATCACCTGAAACAGCACCAGCACCGCGAACAACACTGCGAGAAACAGCCGTAGTAGCACCACGACCGTTCGATATCCCATCAACATGCAATGAGTATCGACAGCAATCTATCGAAAGTCAATAGATTTGGACGGTCGATCGGATGCCTACCGGTGACTGCAACCGTCGCAGCACGGCAACTGCGGGCCCTCGGCCGCGACCGAGCTGGCGCCGACGAGCACCGCGGGACTCATTGCCCGATACTTCGGAGATTTACGGGATCCCGTCCATTTGTCCAAGTATCGGGCACTCCTGCCCACGTACTCCGCCGAACTCAAAGGTCATCGGAAATACTGCATGGTTCTAATACTGCACATCCGCCGGTCATTCCTTGGTCGGCGTCCTCACTGATAGATTCGACGACTTAGCCTGCGGCGTCTCCGTGATGGAATCGATGACGACGCACTCGTCGAGCTCGCGTCGGGCCCAAGGGTTGGATCTGTAGTACCTCGACTCATGTGCGCTCGAGCTGAACTATCGAGTCGGAGTCGAGGAAATACACACCGGACTCGGCTTCGACGATCGAGCCGGATGCCGGAAAGCCGTCCGACCCCGTCGGCAGTGGCCATGTCCACTCGATGTCACCGGTACCGATGTCGGCCGCGGTGATCGAATCGCCGCTCTGCGCATACCGAGTCTGCCCGACGGATATCTCGGTTGCGTACGGATCGCGCAACTGCCACACTTCGTCGCCACTGCCGGTGTCGACAACCGAAGTCTCCGAACGCAGTTCGAGATCGCCGACGGCGGCACCCGTTCCGGTTTCGAAGAATTCGGCCTCCCCACCGAGGGTAACGACACCGCGTTCGTCGTCGACGTGGATCAGTGTTCCCTCGACACCTTCCCACGGGGCGAAGGACTCGATGGGGAGCGACCACGCGTCGGCGAGTGCGTCGACAGTGCCGCCGTGTAGGACGGATTCACTGTCCTCGGGGTTGCCTTCCAAGATGTACACGGAGTCACCGTCGGACTCGATTGCGAACGGGAACCACCCGTCGGGAAGCGGTATTCGACGGATCGCTCCGTCGGCCACGCTGACAGCCACGACGGCCGGTGCGTCCGAATACGGGTCGAGGCAGAGCAGTTCACCCCGCGCAGGCCGGCTCGCGCAGCTATCGATCCCACCCGGCGACGCCGACCATTTCACCGCGCCGTCACTGACGTCGATGCCCACCAATTCGACGTCGTCGAGTGAATAGGACCGCGGGTTCGGCAATCCCATCGCGGCAACGAGAACGTCCCCACCATCGACGACGCCATAGGCACCGGAATCGAACATGAGGCCGGCGGCAGGCGAACGGAACGCGGCGAATTCACGCCCGTAAGCGGATCGCGCATCAGCCGACCATGCCGGAGTGTGGATAGGCCCGGACGTCTGCACGGTGGTGGTCACGACGTCCAATTCGGACGGAAATTCGGCCTCACTGACGGGTGGATTCTCGACGTCACCGCGACTCAACGCCAGTACCGCGGCCGCAACCGCTACGACTGCCACCACGACGGCCGCTGCGGTGCGGAGCTTCTGGGCACGCAGGCCATGTCGATCCGAGGTGTCGTCGACCGAAGAGTCGTTCATGGCCACTGCTCGATCGGCGTGTTGGCGACCGCGTCGAGTACATCGACCGGCAGCGGTTCCGGCAGTGTCAGCGGCGCACTCCCATTTGCCGTGACCTCGACTGTCGACTGTGCTGACACTTGGACACCGGACGGGCGTGTGACGGTGACCGAGCGCGAGAGTAGGCCGGTGCCGTCCTCCGACGTCATCATCTGTGTGATGTCGGCGTCAAGAATCTGAATCACCGAACCGTCAGGGAGCGTTCGGGTCTCGGGTATCTGGCCGTAATGGGATGGGTCGTACGGGTCAGGCGCAGTAGGGAGGGGCTGTCCGCCGACGACCGACACTGCGAGACGGATCGTGCTGCCCACGACGGCCAGGTCGGAACAGATCCCTGATCCGAACCCGGCGGGGATCATCGATCCGATGGGACGGTCCAGGACAGGCGCGTCGGGAAGCGTCACCCAGCTCGCGGTGAACGCTGCGTTCGCCGCAGCGACGGCCTCCGGCCGGATGTCTCGGACCGCTCCATCGTCCGATGGGTAGATCGAGCAATCCCGTTGCAGCGCTGGGGTATCGCTCGGGGGCGACACCGATACAGCCAGGTCCGGCAGTGCAGCGATTCGCGCGGCTTCGTCTTGTTCGAGAGGCATGATGGACGAGGCGCCAGCGCTCATGTACACGCTGACGCGCGTGCCGTCAGTGTGGTACGCGGTGGCCGAGCGTGAATAGGTTCGTGCGCCGTCGATTTCGTACCAGCTGTCGTTGCTGTCGATCACAGTGCCGTTGACTTCAGTGTCGCGACGGTCGAGAGAGCCTGCCACGCAGGGAGGTACACCCGAGTCCGATGGGCCGACGCCGAGGGAGGCGTACGCCGTGGCGCCGTCACGCGTCAACTCGGCGGTCGCGTTGGAGACGGGGTCGAATCCACTGTCGCCGAAATCCTGGACTGGAGTGAAGTTCAGCGATTGCGACGGCGGGGCCAACACGATCTCCACGTCGGGCGGCAACGCTGCGCGTACGGCCTCCGACATTGCGGCAGCTTTGCTCGTGGTCAGCCACGGAAATGCCGGGTTGTCGTAGGTTCTCTCGCCCTCCGATGTGATGCTGAAGAACAGCTCTTCCCCACCCTCCTCCGGTGGTTCCACCACGTCGCATCCCGGAATGGTCACGGGATAGTCGACCGGTTCGGTGACGATCTCGGGGGTTGGTGCAGCAGCATCGCCGCTCGCGGTGTCACCCTCTTGCGTCGGGATGAAACTGGCCACCACGACTCCCACGGCGACGATCGTGACGATCACGGAGGTGGTCATGATTCGATCGAGTCGTTTGCTGTCGGCCACGGAACGACAGTACAGAATCGGGTTGTCTCAGTTGATCTTCTTGCGGTAGATCGCGATCGCGAAGCCATAGGCGAGGACGAAGATGCCGACGAGGAAGGCGATGGCGATCCAGATGTCGCTGCCGACAGGTTCCTGCGCGAACAAGGCACGGATGGTGTTCACGATCGAGGTTACGGGCTGGTTTTCGGCAAACCAAGCCACAGGTCCGGGCATCGATTCGGTGGGCACGAACGCAGAACTGATGAAGGGCAGGAAGATCAGTGGGTAACTGAAGGCGCTCGCACCGTCGACGGTCTTCGCCGAGAGTCCTGCGATCACGGCGACCCAGGTCAATGCGAGGGTGAACAGGGCCAGGATGGCGACGACGGCGAGCCAAGCGCCCACCGATGCCCCGGTGCGGAATCCCATCAACAGAGCGACACCGGTGACGATCGCGACGGAGACCAGATTCGCGGCCACCGAGGTGAGTACATGCGCCCAGAGCACGCTGGAGCGGGCGATGGGCATGGACTGAAAGCGCTCGAAGATGCCTCCCTGCATATCCAGGAACAGGCGGTACGCGGTGTAGGCAATGCCGGAGGCAATGGTGATCAGCTGGATACCGGGGAGCATGTAGTTGATGTAGGACTCGTCGGATCCGGTGTCGATAGCTCCGCCGAGCACGTACACGAACAGCAGCATCAACGCGATCGGGGTGACCGCTGTGGTGATGATCGTGTCCGGGCTGCGGACGATGTGGCGCAGAGATCGACCGGTGAGTGCGCCGGTATCGCTGAGGACGTGGGTGGTCATCGGTGCTCCTTGTCAGCGGCTACCGAGCCGTCATCGGTCTTGTCCGTGTCGCCGACGAGGGCGAGGAAGACGTCCTCGAGTGAGGGTTGCTTCTCGACGTATTCGATGGTCGCGGATGGGAGGAGCTTTCTAAGTTCGGCGAGGGTGCCGTTCTGGATGATCGTGCCCTCGTGCAGGATCGCGATGCGATCGGCGAGCTGCTCGGCCTCGTCGAGGTACTGCGTGGTCAGCAGCACCGTCGTGCCGCCCTGCGCAAGGTCCTTGACGGTCTGCCACACCTCGATTCGCGCTTGGGGGTCCAACCCTGTGGTGGGCTCGTCGAGGAAGATGATCGGGGGATTCCCGATGAGGCTCATCGCGATGTCGAGCCGGCGCCGCATGCCACCGGAGTAGGTCGCCACCCTCCGGCTCCCCGCTTCGGTGAGTGAGAAGCGGTCGAGCATGTCATCGGCGATCGCTCTCGGATTCTTCAGGTGACGGAGCTTCGCAACGAGCACGAGGTTCTCCCGACCACTGAGCACCTCATCGACGGCCGCGAACTGGCCAGTCAGGCTGATCGCCTGACGCACGTCGTTCGGCGCCGACGCGACGTCGAAGCCGTGGACGACGGCAGTGCCGGCGTCGGCCTCGAGCAGGGTCGAAAGGATCCGCACGAGGGTGGTCTTGCCGGAGCCGTTGGAGCCGAGGAGCGTGAAGATGCTCCCCGCCTGGACGTCGAAGTCGACGCCCCTCAGCACGTGCAGGTCCTTGAAGGATTTCATGATCCCCTGCACCCGTATCGCTGGATCGACGGTCCCGTCGACGGTCATATCTTCGGCTCCTGTCCGCTCTCGCCTGCGGCGGCGTCGATCGACTTCGTCAGACGATCGCGTTCCTTGTCGAGCCATTCCTTGTCGGTATACGCGCGGACGAACTCTTCGGCGAACTCCACCGGATCGGTGCCCACGACATCGCGCACCGGCGTGCCGTCGACCGCCGCGCGTTCCCAGAGGTCCGCGTGATCTCCGATCATCGTGATGAGAAGTTCGCCGTCGGAGACGGATCCGTAGTACATGAAGTACCGGTTGAATGCCTTCGCCGCGCTTCGGTACGGCTCGGGGAGGGCCTCGATGCGGGCCATGTGCAGCTTGTAGTGCTTCTTCTGCTCGATCGACCCGGTGAGGGCCTCGATCCATTTGGCGGCCATGGTCACTTCTCTCCTTCGTTCTGCGCGGTATCGGCGGTGGGGCGGAGCTGGTCGATGCGTTCCCCGAGGAAGTTCCATGTCCTCCAGAACTCGGCGAGCTGTTCACGCCCCTGAGTGTTGAGCGAGTACACCTTTCGCGGTGGCCCCTTCTCGGAGGGAACCTTCTCCACATCGGCAAAGCCTCGCTGTTCGATTCGAACGAGCAGCGCGTACACCGTGCCTTCCGCGGTCTCGGTGAAACCCAAATCCCGTAGCTGCGACGTGATTTCGTAGCCGTATGCAGGCCGCTCGAGGAGGATCGCGAGCACGATGCCCTCGAGCGTTCCCTTGAGCATCTCCGTCATGTGGTTGCCCATCGGATCACTCCTCCATCTACTCGGTGTCGCTGACTACCAGTAGAAATTAACACTAGGTACCGGTACATAGCAACACCGAATACTGAAAGCGCATGAAATACCTTGACTTCGAAAGCTATGTGCATTAGCTTTTAGCTATACCAATTAGCCACTCGGATCGGGAGACACAATGATCGAACAGCTGAGCATCAACGGGAACACGCTGGCCTACGACCTGACCGGGGAGGGTCCGCTCGTAGTCCTCGCGCACGGCATCGGCGACAGTCGGCACTCCTACCGCTTCCTCGCCCCTGCACTCGTCTCGGCTGGGTACCGGGTAGCAAACGTCGACCTTCGCGGTTGCGGTGAATCCAGCCTCGGATGGGACAGTTACAGCCGCACCGACATCGCTGGTGACCTGGTGGCGCTCGTGCGTCACTTGGGCGGGCCGGCGGTGATCATCGGCCAGTCGATCAGTGGCGGGGCCGCCACTATTGCCGCCGCCACCGCCCCCGAGTCGATCACCGGGGTCATCGAGCTGGCGCCGTTCACGCGGGCGGTGTCCTACTCTTTCGGTGGGCTGTTGACGAACAGGGGCTACCGCAGCGGAACCATGCTGCTCGGACAGACCGTGATGACGGGCAGCCTGAAAGCCTGGGAGAAGTACCTCGACCTGGCGTACCCGACCAAGCCGGCCGACTGGAATACCGAACTGGACCGCATCAAGGACACGCTCCGCGAGCCGGGCAGAATGAAGGCACTTCAAGCCATGTGCAAGTCCAAGCCCACCGACGCCGGCGAGCAGCTGAAGAACGTCCGCTGCCCCGTCCTGGTCATCGAGGGCAGCGCGGACCCCGACTGGGCCGACCCCCGCGCCGAAGGAGAGAAGATCATCGCCGACCTACCGACAGGTCTCGGGGAGCTCGCCGTTCTCGATGGCGTCGGCCACTACCCGCACGCTCAGGCGCCCGAGCAGACACTAGCGCTCGCGCTGCCTTTCCTGACTCGGACTCTCGCCCGTGCCTAGGGCTGGCCTCGCGCCATCGTCGGTCACCGAAGCCGGCGCCGAACTCGCCGACGAGGTCGGCTTCGCGCGCCTGTCCATGGGTCTGCTCGCCGAGCGCCTCGGCGTCAAACCACCCTCGCTGTACAAACATGTCGACGGAATGGCCGACCTCGCACACCGAATAGGCGTGCTGGCCATGACCGAACTAGCCGACGCCATTCGAGATGCCATCCAAGGGCGGGCCGGCCGCGATGCACTTGAATCCGGAGCGCGAGCCATGCGGGTCTGGGCCCGAGAACACCCGGGCCGTTATGCCGCAGGCAATGCCGCCGAGATCACCGGTCCTGATGATCCGCTCATCGCAGCGGCCAATCGAGTCATGGACTCCTGGGGCGCCATGCTGCACGGTTACCGCATCGAACCTTCACAGCAGATCCACGCCCTACGAATGTTGCGCAGCCAGCTTCATGGCTTCGTCACTCTCGAAACAGCCGGCGGGTTCCAGGTCAGCACCGACATCGACGACAGCTTCGACTGGATCATGGGCTTTATCGACCGCGGACTCCAGGCGCAGTCCCCTCGAACGAAATCGTCATGAGTGCCGTCTCATGTGCCGAAGTATCGGGCACTCCTGCCCACGTACTCCACCGAACTGATCAAACGACAAGGGTCACAACCACTTCAGGTGGTCACGTATTTCGAAGCAGCGAAGGCAGCTCGTGAACAAGGTCCAGAGCGACCCTGAGCGCAGGTGTGTCGAGTGAGGAATTGATGAGCAGCGCCTCGGCCTGGTGCACTCGGTATGCAACGGTGTTCGGAACGACGTGCAGCTCCCGCCCGGCGGCGACGCGACTGCGCCCGTGTCTGAGATACGACCCGAGCGTCTCGCGGAGAGCGACGGTCTTCGCATCATCACCGGTCAGGCCGTCGAGGGTATGACGGAGGAACAGCGCCGTCGCCACAGGGTCGCTGGTCAGGGACGCCGTCATCGAGACATCGTCGTAGGCCCACACGCCGGCACGCTCGTGGAGTCGGCCTACCCTCAGCGCTTCCCGGGCCGCCACCAGGGCGTTCCGCAAGCCATCGACACCTCGGCCCGTCACTCCCAAGCCGACGATGCCCTGCGGCAGGGTCTGCGCGGCAGACTGTCGGACCATCTCGGCCACGTTCGTCGGAGACGAGTTGAACGCCAAGACGATTTCCGTAGACGTCGCGCGCTCGACCATCAGATGCGACCGCGCACCGCAGGAGCGTTCGACGGCCGTCGCGAACGTCGGTGGGAGCGGCGTCCCGCCCTCGACGAGAGCAGCGGCATAGTGACGCGACGGGACCAACCCCAGGCTCTGCGCCCCGTCCGGAAAAGACCCGTGTTCGACGACATGATCGACGACGGTGCGTCGGAGCACGGCCTGTCGGTCGTGCCATTCCTCCTGCTCCCGCTCGTACAGCGTCGGGAAGTCGCGTACCAGCAGGTCGACGAACCGAGACATACGTTCGGACATGGTGCGGGCTTCGGAGACCAGTCGATCCGGTGGCACCTCCCGGCTGAGGCGATCGAAGAGCTTGTCCACCATGGCCGAATGCACCAGGACGACGATGCGCAGCAACCCGTCGAGCTTGTGTCCGCGTCGCACCGCTGACCGGATCTCGCCGAGCGCTTCGTCCGGCAACGCGGTGACATCCGTGTCACGACGAATGCACATCAGGACGGTCAGCAGTGCGCTGCGCGTTGCGTCTCGGCTGACGATCGTCACGGGAATCGTCTCGTCGAGTCGGGCGGAGTCCTCGAGTTCGGCGCAGACGGCGTCGGCGGTCCGCACAGCCCAGTCCGTCTCGGCGTCGCCGAGGATCGCCCTCGCACGCTCCTCGGTGTCGGTCGGGTGAGTCCGCCCGGTGGTCGAGGTGGACACGACCATCCCCTTTCGCCCCTCGGTATGCGCCCGCACGCCAAATCCGGCGAACACTTTTGTTCTCTGCTCCCGAGAATAGGCCCGCTCACCACGATGACACTCGAATTCATGACCACAGAAGCCATGAAGCCACCCGCCATCACCCCGCCAGCCATCACCCCGCCAGCCATCACCCCGCCAGCCATGACCAACGAACGCCGCCGGACCGTCGACACCGACTGGCCGACCGACAACCCCTTCTTCCACGGACCCTTCGCGCCGTGGACCGAGGAATCAGCTGCCTACGATCTCGAGATCGAAGGCGAGATCCCCGCCGATCTGCGCGGAGCTCTCTTTCGCTCCTCGTCCAATCCTCGCTTCCAACCACGCAGCTTCGAGCGCTACCACTGGTTCGAGGGGGACGGAATGGTGGCCGCCATCTATGTGCGCGACGGCAAGGCGTCGTACCGGGCCAGGTGGGTCGAGACCGACTCGTTCAAGGTGGAAGTCGAACGCGGAGAGGCGATCTACAGCGGATTCGTCAACGGCGGCAGCTGGGGTTTCGTTCCGGACGGAGCGCCGAAGTTCAAGAACGTCGCCAACACGCACATGGGGATGTTCGGAGACCACCTACTCGTGTTCTTCGAGGGCGGACTTCCGTACGCGATGGACCCGGAAACCCTCGACACACGTGGTGAGTGGAATTTCCACGGCGGAATAGACACCCTCTGCACGGCGCATTTCAAGTACGACCCCGCGACCGGCGACCTGCTGTTCTTTGCCGCGGTCGGCAAGGTTGTGACGTGGTATCGCGCGGACGCCGCGACCGGCCGTGTCATCGACTCGCGCAGCTTCGACGTCGACACCCCCGTGATGATGCACGACTTCGCCGTCAGCGAGAACTATGCGGCGTTCTTCGTCTCGCCGCTGCAACTACGGTTCGACTACGTCGCGCAGGGCAAGCCGGGCGTCGTCTGGAACGAGCACGAGCTGCCCGGGGAAACGCAGCTGATCCTGCTCGATCGACGCACCCACGAGATCACCCGACACGAGATCGGTGACGCCTCGCTGCCGTCGCACTTCTACAACGCGTTCGAGATCGGCGACGAGGTGGTGGTGCGTGGGCACCGTTCCACGCAATTCGGGACCCCGATCGATCGGCTGAACTCGCCGATGCAACCGCACGAATTCCTCGGTGCCGAGAGCTACCCGTGGGAATGGCGCGTCGACACGGTGACCGGGGCCGTGAAGAGCACTCAGGTCAACGACATCAACGGCGACCTCCCTCGCATCGACGACCGACTCACCGGCCGCGAGAACCGCTTCGGCTACTACATGGCGGAGAAGATCACCCGTCACGATCACCTACGCGGCACCGACCAGTTCTACGGTGCGCCTGCGCCTCTCGCGGGCCCCAGCGAGCCGGTGTTCGTGCCGCGCGAGAACAGCACCGGAGAGGACGACGGTTACCTGTTGTCATTGTGGTGGCACCCGCTGACGCGGCTGACCGAGGTGTTGGTGCACGACGCAGCCAACCCATCCGATCAGCCGCTCACCCGCATCAAGCTGCCGGTCCGTATCCCCAACGGCTTCCACGGCAGCTGGGCCGACGCAGCCGTGCTCGACGGGATCGCCGCCGAGACGGCTGCCGACGATATTCGCTGATCCAGTGCAGGACAACCACTTTCTTCGACCAAGGAGTTCAACAAATATGGCCACCACACTCGTCGGAACCGACTGGCACGGAAAGATCTACAGCGGCGGATGGCGCGCCGGTCGCAGTGATGGAAATTGACGGCACCCGATACCTTCGTCGTCGCGGTCGCCTCCGTTCTCTGTCGAAGTTGGCCCCCAAGCCCACAGAATCGACACCCTCACGCGGTGACCACACCGAAGGACATCTCGTACTGAGAGCTACCAATTCGTTTGCACCGGAACAACACCCTGATGGATATGCCGGAAATAGCATCGGGACCGCAATTCGTTCACGAGACTGACCAGAATGTCGAGGCGAACGAACTGTCCGGCAAGCGATATACATCTTCCTGGCTTCACACGCGGAATCAATCGGTAAAGGTGAGAGCTGCGCTATCCAAAGGCCTTACGGTCAGAGAGACGCGCGAAGGAAAGACTCCAAAGGCACCACTAACTGTTCTGCTCGGACCATGGATACGTCACCATCACCGAGGCAGCATTCGGCGAGAACAATGCCATCCAACGCCGCAACAAGAAATTCAGCATTTGCCTTGTCGATGGTGATCATTGCTGCCAATTCGACGAAATTCGCGCGAATAGAACGCAAGGTCTGCGCCAATTCCGGGTCGCTCCTCCCCAGCAGGAACAACTCGAGACGTGCGCGCGTCAGCACGAGTGTGTCACCAGAAAGCCACGCACACAGTATCGACGCCAGGAGCCCTTGGGGGGTTGCCGGCGTGGCATCGAACAACGCGGCGATCATTTCACCGTCGCGGGCCGCGAGCCGTTCGGCACCGAGTTTGACCAGTTCTGCCCGTGTGGGGCAGTAATACGACGTCGAGCTGCTGGACAGTCCGGCCTGGCGATCCACGGCGCGGTGAGTGAGCCCGCGCGATCCGTGACGCCCCAGAACGTCGATGACAGCGTCGGCGATGCGATCGCGACGACTCGACTCGGCCGGTTCAGTGGGCATGCTGCGGCCACAGTACAGGTGAACACAAGACTGCCCGGTACCCGGGTTCACATCAGTTCATGCATCTCGGCAGATCACATCGTTGACAATTTGTCGCCGACCAGCTTAGCTCTCGGTCAACGTTCTATACATCTGTATAGAACCAACGGGGGGGCCATGCCAAATCGAAGTTTGTGGACCAACGCAGGTCTGCACAGATTGCGCGCGAGATTCATAACGAAGGCACTCGGCAACAGAAGTCGGTTCCGGCGAGCCGCGCTGGCCGTGATCGGAACTGTCGTCGTGCCAGCATCGATGGTCGGAATACCGGCCGCCGCGCAACCGGCGACAACAGACTTCTACATTCCACCGAGCGCATCGGATGGGACGCCTGCCGGCACTTTGATCAAGTCGGAACCCATGAGTGTCGGCATAGCCGTCGGACCCGCGGGAACGCCCTTGCCCTTCGATGCCCGCCGCATCATGTACTGGAGCACGTCTCCGCAAGGCGATCCAATTGCCGTGAGCGGCACCTTCTTCAAAAGTAACTCTCCGTGGCCCGCTGGGGCAGATCGGCCGATCGTGGCGATCTCACCAGGGACTATGGGTCAAGGCGAGCAATGTGCGCCGTCCAGGTTCATCGCAAATGTGGCAGATCCAGGTACCCCGGGCATTGTGGTTGCACAGTACGAACTCCGCTTGGCCTACGAACTGAACCAACGCGGAATCAACGCTGTTATGACCGACTATCAGGGCCTGGGCGTACGTACAGGCACAATGCACCCATACGTCAACCGAGAGGCTCAGGGTGCCGCTGTGCTCGACTCGGTCCGCGCCGCTCAACAGCTACCGGACACGGGCTCATCACCTCGAAGCGCTATTGGCGCATGGGGTTACTCGCAGGGCGGCGGAGCGGCCGCAGCTGCAGCCGAGATGGCGAGCACTTACGCACCCGAGATCGCACTCAAGGGAACCTATGCCGGTGCAGTCCCCGCGGATCTAGCCGATACCCTGGGCCGAATCGATGGTTCGGTACTGAGCGGTGCCGTTGGCTACGCACTCAACGGATTCGGCGCTGTGTATCCTCAACTCCTCCCGCGGATCGCTGAATTCACCAACGATGCAGGCAAGCGATGGCTCTCCAATGTAGCCAAGCAGTGCTTGTTCCAAACGGCCGCTGAGTTCGGACAGCACCGCACAGCCGAGTACACCTCGACTGGAGAACCCCTACTGACCATCCTCGCGCGGATCCCGGAAGCCGCCCAGGTCCTCGAGGAAAATAGGCTGGGTTCTGTCGTTCCTACCGGAACGATCTGGCTCGACTCCGCTACCTCGGACGACATCGTTCCCTACGCCCAGGCGGCCGACCTTGCCGCCGAATGGTGTGAAGCAGGTGCTCGAATCAAGTTCGAACCGCAACATCTCCCAGACGTGTTCCCCACCTCCGGTGTGGGACATCTGATTCCGCAGAACTTCGAGTTCGGCCAAGCTCAGGACTGGCTCGCCGGGCTCCTGGCGGGCAGCGTCGACAACGGCAGCTGCCCTTGAATCCCGATAGAGGCCTCCCCCCGACTCGACGACACATGAGGGCCTCGACGTGATTTACCCACGGCACACTCATTGGGCCCGCACGCTGGCCGAAGTGGGCACCGCTGCGCTCAAGAACGCCGGACACACCACGCCGCCCAACAGAACCGGCAGTCCGTCCGGTCACGCCGGACAGACCCTGAAATACCTTATCATCCAACGCATTTGAAACACTGTGGTTTCGTGATGCCGAGGGGGTCGCAGCGCGAAGTCGTCGATGATGAGCACGTCGATCGCGGTCAACCGTTGAACCTTGGCTGCATCGGCATGAGCAGCAATGACGGTTTCAGTGGACACACGTACACTGATCGCGTGGGGATGAGGACTCAGAGAACACAGGAGTGGGGCGAACTCGGTGAGCTTGCCCTTCGCGAGTTGGCGTCGGCCGCGGGTGGTGTTCGCGCAGTCCACTCGGCAATCGCACGACGCACTTTTACTGCTGTGCGGCTCGGCGTCGGTCCCGCCGTTCTACCGACACAGCTGATGCACGACGCCATCGCCGCCGGCACCTACGCGAGCATCGAGGCCGCCTGCACCGGCGCAGCCAAGGCAGTCGGCGCGCTGACGAGAGGCGACCACGTGACCGAGGACGACCCCCGACCGTCGCCGTCGCACACTGCGCTCGGTGCGCAGACCATCGCTGTACTGCACGGTCTCATCGGCGACGACATGGAGCGAAGCGCCCGAGCCCTCGCCTACCCGATGTCGATACGCGTCGACGGACGCCCTGTACCGCCGCAGTACCGCGCCCTGGCCGTAGCGTTTCCCCATGCAGGAGCGCACCTCGTGGTGTTCCTTCACGGGCTCGTCGAGACCGAATCGGCATGGCGGCTCGGCGGGCGGCCCACGTACGGGGAGCGACTCGACTCCGAAGCCGACACCACCTCGATCTTCCTGCGCTACAACACCGGCCGTCGCATCGCCACGAACGGTGCCGACCTGTCGAACCTGCTGGAACAACTCGTCACAGCCTGGCCCGTACGGGTTCACCGAATCACTCTGGTCGGGCACTCGATGGGCGGTTTGGTCTCACGCAGCGCCGCTCACCAAGCTGCCGAGAGCGGCCGCCGGTGGGTGGACCTGTTGACAGACGTATTCACCCTCGGGACGCCACATCTGGGTGCACCGCTTGCACACGGTGTTCACATGGCCGCGGCCGCAATGGCGCTCGCGCCCGAGACCCGGCCGTTCTCAAAACTCCTGGCGCGTCGAAGTGCCGGGGTTCGCGACCTGATCCACGGATCGATCACCGAAGAAGATGGACATGCCCGCTACACCGACAGCTTCGACGTCGGCGCGGCCACGGATATCTCGGTCCCGGACCGGGTGCGACATCATCACGCGTCCGCCGTCGTCACCGGAAACCCGCGGAACCCGGTCGGGATCTTCGTGGGCGACGGCCTGGTCCGCACCGACAGTGCCGGAGGCCGAAACAAGCTCCGCAACATAGGTCTTCGCCCGGACGACGGTCTGGCGATCAACAACGCGCACCACTTCACCCTCCTGAACGACCAGAGGGTGTACAGCTGGATGCGGCGCGCACTGGTCGATGACCCGATGACGAACACCTCGGATCCCGGCTCCGCGTCCTGACTGGTCGGCGGGCGAATGGGTGTGCAAATCGGCCACGCCGGACGTCAGCTGGGGATACCGGAGCTGACTGCTGTTGCTCCATCTGCGATCGCGTCGGGCCCGGACTCCCGCGTCCCCGAAGAGCACCCTTGCGGTGATCAGTCCGCACAGGGGTGACAGTCGCCTCCGATCAGTGTCGAATACGTAGGCTGCAAGCCTACGAATCCCGCGCCGCACAGCAAGGCAACTCCAGGCCCCGACGAGCACCGGCGGGACTCATTGCCCGATACTTTTCGAAAGGTGCGGAATCCCGTCGATTCGCCGAAGTATCGGGCACTCCTGCCCACCAACGCCACCCAACTGATCAAACGACAAAGGCCACAACCACTTAGATGGATCATCGCCCGCGCCTACCTCGATGTGAGACAGGCGTAAGCGGTCGCCCTCCGGTTGATACGCCTTTGTCCACGCTTGGTCAGCCGGGGGACCACCAAGGTCGACACGCAGCTACCGACGCCCGTCAGTGACTGGACGGGCATCGCGATGCGCCAATCACTCTGCGCAACTGCTTGCGTCGTTGGGCGGCGGCCGCAATCCCCTGTGCGAGGGCGTATTCGCGCTGTTCGTCGCCACAGGACAGGTGACCGAGCCAGCGCAGACGGCGTAGGCAGCGCATCTCGTCGTCGGGCCAGTCGACTCCGAATGCGTCACCGACATTCACAAGATCGACCGCAACCACTTCTACCGTCTCGAATCGGTGATGATCGCGGCGAAGCACGACAAACCTGCGGAGCGCGCGCCAACGAAGCCACTGTCGCATCGATCTGGTCCTTTGCATTGGGGGCATTGAGCCTGGGAACGCACTAGCAGTTTCTGGCGCCGAACACGACGATCAATGCACAAGGACAGGTACCGCATCCGGTTCGGGCACAGCCGCTTTCGCCGGGTAGAGCAAGGCGGCCACGACGGCGCCGGCAAGGAAGAAGCCCGATGCCCACCAGAACGCGGTGTGGTAGCTGGCGAGTTCGGCGTTTCGTGCCAGAGCCTCGGCATCGAGTCCGCTCGCACCGTTGTCGGTGTAGTAGTTCGCTGCCGCGGTGGCTGCGAAACTCGAGAGCAGCGAGACGCCGATGGATCCACCGATCTGCTGCGCGGTGTTGACGGTGGCCGAGGCGACGCCGGCGTCCTCGGTCCGGACGCCGAGGGTTGCCATTCCCATGGCGGTGGAGAACACCGCTCCCAGTCCGACGCCCAGCAGGAGCAATCCGGGCAGAATATCGGTGACGTAGTTGCTGGTCAGTTCGATGCCGGTAAGGAACGCCATTCCGACCGCTCCCACGACCAGTCCCGCACCCACGGTGATCTTGGGAGTGACGCGGGAGGTGATTTTGCCGATCGTCGACGCGGTGATAGCGAGCGCAGCGACCATTGGGAGGAAGGCGGCACCGGCGA
>NZ_LVCV01000055.1 GCF_001647195.1 Rhodococcus sp. EPR-157
GGTAGGACGTGCCGCGGTACCGGTCGAGCAACACCCGCATGGGCAGCAAGGGGTGCGCGACTCTGGTTTGCGCGACGACGAACGCGGCGAGCAGCGCGACTCCCGCTCCCATGAACGTGAGCGTCCAGGTGTCGGTCCACCCGCTGGTCTCGGAGTTGGCCAGGCCGTAGACGAGAGAGAACAACCCGGTGGTGACGAGGATTGCTCCGACGATGTCCAGGCGGGGCTTGTCCCCAGCGGACTCTTCCGTGGCGGGCAGGAGCTTGACTGCACCCACGACGGCAACCGCGATGATGATGACATTGACGTAGAGGCACCAGTTCCAGGACAGGTATTCGCTCAGTACGCCGCCGAGGAGCAGGCCGATGGCACCGCCCGCACCGGAGATGGCGCCGTAGATGCCGAACGCGCGGGCGCGGTCCTTGCTGTCGGCGAACGTCACGGTCAGCAGAGACAGGGCTGCCGGGGCGAGTAGCGCGCCGAACACGCCTTGCATTGCGCGTGCGGCGACCAGAACCTCGAAGCTCTGTGCCCACCCGCCAAGCGCGGATGCAGCAGCGAAGCCGACCAGTCCGACGATGAGGGACCGCTTGCGTCCGAAGAGGTCGCTGACGCGACCCCCGACGAGCAGGAGTCCACCGAAGGTCAACGAGTAGGCGGTGACGATCCACTGCCTGCCATTGTCGTCGAATCCCAGAGCCTTCTGAGCTTCAGGCAGGGCAATGTTCATGATGGTCGCGTCGAGGACGATCACCAACTGCGTCAGTGCGAGGACTCCGAGAACCCACCACCGAGTGTTGCCGTCGACCCGCGTTGTCTTGTTCGTCATGATCCGCCCTTCGCTCCACCACTTAAACGGAATGGGTTCGTCCGCTTCGATCACAGACTAAACCAAAAAACGGACGATGTCATTCCGGATTGGTAGACTGCGGTTATGACGAGCGACACGAATCCCGGTCTGCGGCGGGACGCTGCGCGCAACGTCGAGCGAATCTCGACCACCGCGATGGAAGTGTTCGCCGAACGCGGCCTCGATGTGTCGATGGCGGATGTGGCGGACCGCGCCGGCGTCGGAGTCGGGACCGTGTACCGGCGGTTCGGCAGCAAGGAAGCCTTGATTGCGGCACTGTTTGCCGAGAAGGCCGATCAGATGGTTGCCATGGCAGAACGCGCCGCGGCCGAGGACGACGCCGGTGCCGCATTCCTGAACCACTGCGTCGAGGTGTGCGCAGTTCTTGCCGAGAACAAGGGCCTGCGTGAACTACTGCTGTCCGGGGCGAAAGATGCGGGCGCAGACAGATCGATCATGTCCCGGATAGAGGCACCGATAGAGACCCTGACCGATCGGGCCAAGGCGTCGGGATGGCTCAGAGAGTCGTTTGCGCCCAGCGACTTCGTTCTCGTTCTCACTGCCGTCCAGGCGGTTCGAAGCTTCGGAGGCGACGCCCACCCCGCACTGTGGCGTCGAACATTGCAGATGATGATCGACGGTCTGCGCACTCCGAGTGCAACCCCCGTCGACGTCGGCGCACCCCCGCCACTGAGCCGAGCCGAGGCCGCGGAGGCGGCGACGGGTTCCGGCCCCTGACATCCGCTCGACGAACCGGTTCCCGACGGCATCGCCGCGTCGAGAATCGTCCCCCACACCGTTGAGGCGTTCTCGATGAGATCGTTCACGGTGAATGACTTCCTTGCCACCCCAGGCCCCTTCCATGATTGACGCCGATCTGGTCATCGACACCCTCGGTCGAGGATCGGCGGTCTCGAATTGGTTGGTCAGGGCCGGGTGGCCCGAGAGCCCCGTGCAGTCGTTGGACGCGGGAGTCACCTACGTCTCACGGTGGTTTCAGAAGCCGGCAGATTTGCCGGACAGCTGGTGGTGGGCGCAGATGTCGGTGATGCCGACGTCGGACACCAAGCCGCACCCGATCGAACACGACTTCCTGTGCCAGATTTTCCCTATCGAGGGCGAACGGGTGCTGGTGACGATGGGATCGTGGGGACAACCGATGCCACGCAAGGAAGACGATTTCATGGAAACCGTCCACAAGGTGCGCGCTCCGGCCTTCGGCCGCGCGGTGGATTTGTGCGAGCCGATCTCCAAGGTGTTCGTGACCAAGTCGACCGGCAACAAGCGTCGCCGGTACGACGCACTGGAGAATCCTCCCGCCGGCCTGGTTGCCCTCGGAGACGCGGTGTGTGGGTTCAACCCGTTCTACGCGCAGGGCATGAGCTCGGCGTCGAAGTCGGCGGTTCTGTTGCGCGACAAGCTCGCCGCCGCCGCTGACGTCGACAGCGCGTTCACCAAGGACTACTTCGCCTCGCAACGGAAGTTGCTCGACGACATCTGGACGCTGGCGCTGGCCCGCGACCAGGGATACGAGAACGCTGAGGGCACCGACATCGCGCCGCGCTGGCGGCAACAGCTCGCCGGCCGCGCCAGTTGGCCGATCTTCAACCACATCTCGGCCACCACGCGTGAAGACGAGGTTGTCGCCCAGCACTTCGCCGATGTCTTCAACTTGGATGAGGCGGTCACGACGATGGTCAAGAACCCCCGCGTCCTCGCCGGTCTGGCGTGGTTCGCGGTCAAACGAGCTGCCAAACGCACCAAACTGCCGATCGGCACCGACAACCAGCAGGATCCACCGTCGGACATCTGGCGCGACGGGAAGCCGCATCCGGCAGGACGGGCCCTGGTAATTCCTCAGGGGACCCCTCGGGGCGAGTTCGCGGCGGTCTCGGCCGCGGCAGGGAAGTAGGGACGTAAACGATGGCAGTGTGCACCCCGGGCGACGTCCCGTCTATCATCACCAGTTATCTCGGCTTCGACTGCGAGGGCGCCAATCCTTTTGTCACCATTCGCAATCCGGCTGACCTGGCAAACTGGACGCAACCGGTCCTGGAGGTCACGATCATCCTCGGCGCGATCCTCGCGCTGATCCACGCGATCCGCCGACTGCGCCGCGAGGGAGACCCGACGAACCTGGCCGTGTGGATCGGCTCGTTGGTCTACCTGTTCGTGATCGAGCCGCCGCTGTACTTCCCGAACTGGTTTCACGCCGAAGAGGCAATGGGATTCATGTTCTCCCACAACGTCTTTACGGTCACCTTCATGTTCGACCGTTTGCCGCTTTACATCGTCGCCTTCTACCCGGCCGTTAGTCAGCTCGCCTACGAGATCGTGCGGGCGTGGGGTTTCTTCGGCGGCTCCAAGAGCTCGGCGCTGCGTGGCTCGCTGGTACTGGCCCTGGTCTTCCAAACCTTCTATGAGATCTTCGATCAGCTCGGCCCGCAGCTCGAGTGGTGGGCCTGGAACGTCGACTCGCCGTACTACCGCGAAACGCTCGACCAACTCCGAGCCCAGGGCATAACCCCCGACGAGCTCGGCAACCCAGCGGCGGTGCCCACTCTGGCCTCGGTGCCGTGGGGGAGCGTGTGGCTGTTTGCGACAGTCTCCTTCGCTGTGCTCGTCTACCTCTCTGTGCGCCTGGTGAGAATCCCGACCTTGCAGGGGCGAACCCCGCGCGGGTGGTCGCTGACGTGGCGAATCGTCGTCTCCGGTGTTGTGGCCGTCATCAGCATGCCGCTGATGTCCATCCCGACGGCGTTGTTCGGTCGCGACGAGAACGCGAACCAGGACGCGCAGACTATCGTGTACTGGATCGAGATGGCCCTTGTCTGGGGAATCGGACTGGCGCTGCTGTACTCCCAGTGGCGCCGCCTGCGTAGCGACCCGATGGCCGGCGTCGATGATGCTCGTAGCGCCCGTCCCTTCCTTATCGTGTTCCCGATCCTGTTCCTCGGGGTGCACGTGGTGCTGTGGCTCACCGCGCTGCCGGCGTTCTTCGACGCGAAGGAGGGCATAACCGCCGATAACACGCCGATCGGGAGCCTCCCGTACGTAGTTGCCTGTCTCGTCGTTGCGATCGGTGTTTTGGTCGTCGCTCTGAGTCGGGCAAGGCGCGCGGCCGACGGGAGCCCGGCAGGCGTTGGAACGCGGTCCACGTCAGACGTATGAGAGCATGGGCGCATGAGAACCCGTGGGTGGCAGGGCAATCTACCCCGGGACTCCGACGAGGCCAGGGCCAGGATTCTGAGCGCCGCGGCGAACTGTGTAGAACGCTACGGCGCTCAGAAGACCCGGCTGGTCGACGTTGCCACCGAGTTGGGTGTCACCAGGCAGACCGTCTATCGCTACTACTCATCGGTGGACGAAATGTTAGTGGCCGTGGCGAAAGCTGGCGCCTCCGATTTCCTTGATCGGATGAAGGCAGACCTCGCCGATGTACACACCCCCGCCGAGGCGATCACAGAGACCATCATCTACTGCCTCCGGGTACTGCCTGACGAGCCCGCGATCGGATTGATGGTGAGGGCCGGAGAAACCGACTTCTTCACCCGCGAGGCGACCTCGGCCGGCGCCGTCGAACTCGGCGCCCAGATGCTGCGTCGACTCGACGTCGACTGGGAATCGCACGGATTCGACGACGATGCCATGTCAGGTATGGCAGAGATTGTCATGCGGGTGTGGCTCAGTTTCTTGCAGTACCCCGCGGATCCGCCGCGGTCGGACGACGACCTTCGTCAGTTCATCCGCCGCTGGGTTTGCCCGCCTGTACTCCCCCCGTCGCGCTTGAAGCCAGTCGAACCGAATCACGTTGAGGCCACGACCGCTGAGAGTTGCTGAAGGACAAGTGGTCTGACCATGTCACCGACGAAGAACGCGACGCCCTCGTCAACCATGACTACGTGGCACTGTTCGAGATGGGCGCACACTTCTTCCTCAACCTGACGCCGTTCATCGCGATATACGACGAAACCTGGGCACTCGAGAAGTGCCCACTGCCCTTCCAGCGCGAATTCGGCGCTCAGCTGCAGCACTGGCTCGGCAAACCGCATCCCTCGGTCGCGACCTGAGCGCAGATCTTCTACTGGCCGAGTAGAACAGTCGGGACCGGGGTGACCGTGCGCGTGCCACCCCGGTCCCGGCAACCAATCGCCCGCGCCGCACCGGAGGTGCACCCACCCATCTGCCGGTGGTGCGCGGTCGCCCCTGCGGGAGGTGCGGGCACGCCGAGTTTGCGCGTCCCTGAAATTCGTGTCACGACAGTCCGGATTTCTGCGCTGCTGCCTTGGTCTATTTTTCGGCGAGACCTATTGCCGCTGAGAGATATTCACGCGAATCTCGAAATGTCTGCGCTACGCCGCGTCCCGCGACGGCTATGTACCGACTGATCTGATCGTCATCGAGAAGATCGAGCACCGTGCTGGAATCCGCGTGCATCCACCCGCCGTCTCGCACCAATTCGTGGGCGCGCTTGCCCTGCAGGGCTGAAATTCCCTCGACCCTGATCCCATTCGGATCGGTCGACGCTGCGATGTAGTAAGCCTTCTTGCCGGGGTAACCGGCCTTGACCTTCGAGCGCAACCGCAAGACGGC
>NZ_LVCV01000056.1 GCF_001647195.1 Rhodococcus sp. EPR-157
AGCAAAGTGGCGAGGTACTCGAGATCGCTCATCAACTCATGATGCCCTACAACAGCGGACTCTAGAACCAGCACCCGACGACGTTCACAATTCAGCTCCAGCCACGCAGTCCACCCATCTTTGACAACCCGTGACCAACCGAAACAATCCACTCTGGTTTCGAGCATCCAAAGCGGCACGCCGACGCCGGACAACGCATGCCTAGTTCGATGACTTCGTCCACTCAGACCCCGGCGGGTCTTCAGGCGAGGACAGGTGCGGTGACTGCAGCCGCTTCAGAAAAGGAATGCAACGTTTGTTCAATCGCTTCCTGGGGACGAGGCTCCGAGCTCGCGGCGACGGAATACGTCCTCGACCAGACACCCTCGCTGGGCCCGGTCCTCAGCCCTGATCGAGCGCCACATAAGTGTCAGCGAAGTCGCGGTGGGCAATCGCCTGCGGAAGCGCGCGGCGCCGATCACAGCGTTCGATCTCGACCGACGCCGACAGCAACTGCACCTTGACCGCCAGTCCGAACTGCAACCTCAACACGGCACCGCGGTGCTCGGGCACCTCGCTGATCGCCGAATCCCACACCAGTCGCCCGTGGCTGTGTATCACCGGACGCTTCATCAGATCCAACACCGTTTGCTCGGGCGTCGTCACCAACACCGGACCCAACTCGGTACGGATGCGCTCCGCATCCAAGCGTGTGGTGTCTCGCACCACGAACCGAACCACCGCCTGCCGATCCGCCGCCTGCCGATCCGCCGACCGAATCGGGTCATGTCGCGTCGGGACTGCAATCACCGCCGTCGCCAACGCTCGCGGAATCACACCGTGCAATCGGGCTGAGCTGACGCCCATCACGACAGCGTCATCGAGACCGTACGCCGCAACCGCGATACCGGCCGCCGCAGCCTCCAAGCCAGGCATCCACTCGGTCCCGACCCGGCCGTCGGGCACCGCGCCACTTAGAAACCCGTCGCCACCCGATGGAGCAGACCGAAATCCGCCAGGCGCACAAGTTCGGCGCGCGGATGCGCGTACGTCTCGGCCGCCGTGGCGGCTCGGTCCATCCGCATCGGGAGGCGAGCGAACTCCGGAGGTAACCCGGTCTGACGGCGTCGAACATCGCTTGTTGCCACATCGCCTCCATTGAGTATCGAATACGTAGGCTCCAAGCCCACGAATCCCGCGCCGCGCAGCAAGGCAACTCCGGGCCCCGGCCACGACCGGGCCGGCAGCGACGAGCACCACGGGACTCATTGCCCGGTACTTTTCGAAAGGTGCAGAATCCCGTCGATTCGCCGAAGTATCGGGCACTCCTGCCCACACACGCCACCCAGCTGATCAAACGACAAAGGCCCCAACCACTTCAGGTGGTCGGGGCCCTCTCGCTGGAGCCTCCTAACGGGATTGAACCGTTGACCGCTCGCTTACAAGTATGTTGCGAGACAACCAGATACGTCCGCATGGAACCACCACATCCACCCTGACCTGCGTCAATCGTCCAGGCGGTACCACCCGAATCCAGGTCCGTTCGTACCAACTTGTGACACGCTCGTGACACCGAGATTGGTCTCGAAAGACCGTGTGTACCGTGGTGACTCCGCCTGAACACACGGCGGTGTGTCGCGCTCTGAGCGCTCCAGATCGCGGCTTTCGCTCCACGTGACGCCCATGAACTCC
>NZ_LVCV01000057.1 GCF_001647195.1 Rhodococcus sp. EPR-157
CAGCGGTTGGCGGATGCCTGTGCGTTTGGCGTGAGGCACAGAGCCGAATTTGGTGTCGTACGCACAACGGACACAGCAATGGTGGCGTCTCGCGCGTATGCCCGAGAAGGCGATCTTGTTCACGGAACGATTCGACGCATCTGCTCGTAGCCGAGGCGAAAGCCTGTTCGGGAAACTGGCCGATCTTGGGTCGTCCCGTCATTCGAGTGGCGTACGCCCGGATGGTCGGCGTCATCCGATCGACCGACGGCCTCACGCGTGTGCGTGAACGACACTTACCGCAGCGCCGAACGATGCGAGAGTGCGAGTAGGGCGGTCACGATTGGGTCGGCAGCTGCGCGTTGTTCGTGGCTACCGGCACGATGGTAGTCATGTCAAGAGCACCCGGACCTGGGCCGTGATTTCTTCGACGACGTCGTCAATCGTTTTCTCGGCGTTGGTTGTTGCGGCCATCGCGACGAACATGATCGCAGACACTATGTGCGCTGTGAGCGCTGCGCGTTCGGGCTCTACATTGCCGCCACGCGTCAGGACAGAGGCGATCTCGGCCTCCGTCTCCGCGATCAATCCCAACGCGACACCGTGATGCAGCTCCTGCGGGTCACCGAACACGATCTCGCGTAGATACGTGCGACCGTTGTCGACCTGCTTGCGGTTGCACTCGACGACCGGCCGAACAATCGCCATCACCGCGCCCAGCGTGTCCTCGATTACAGATGCCGCCGCGCGACCACGCTCGAGAGCCTCACCGTAGGTCGAGTTCTGCACCAGGAGCAGAAGCTCACCTTTCGTCTTCGCGTACAGGAACAACGTCCCGGTCCCGATGTCTGCCTTCTCGGCGATCTGCTGGGTCGTCACCTCGTCGACCCCACGCTCGGCGAAGAGTTCGCGAGCGGCCGCAGTGATACGGGCCAATTTTTCCTGTTTGTTTCGCTCCCGTCGGCTCACAGGCTCGTGGTGGGGACTGGACATCGACAACCTTTCGAGGAATATTTCTGATCACGCTCAGTTATGAGTATAGTCAACCTTGCCGGACACACTCCCAGGAGCGCACAGCATGCCCACACTCTCCAACTCAGTAATACTCGTCACCGGCGCGAACGGCGGCATCGGAACCCAGCTAGTACGCGATGCCCTCGAACGCGGTGCTCGCAAGGTCTACGCCACCGCCCGTTCACCCCGCGCCTGGGACGACGACCGCATCGTCCCACTGACCCTCGACGTCACCGACTCAACCTCCATCGCCGCCGCAGCGGTGGCCGCACCGGACGCCACCATGCTGATCAACAATGCCGGAGCGATCCCGCCCAGCGCGAGCCTGCTCGACGTCACCGAAGCAGACATCAGGGCGAACTTCGAGACAAATTTCTTCGGCCCCGTGCTCCTCGCCCGCGCATTCGCACCGATCCTCGCTGCACACTCGGGATCTGCACTCGTCGATCTCCATTCGGTCGCGAGCTGGGCAGCGTTCGGAGGTGCGTACAGCGCCTCGAAAGCCGCCCTGTGGTCCGCCACCAACTCGTTGCGACTCGAACTCGCACCCCGCGGTGTCCACGTGACCGGCGTGCACATGGGCTACGTCGACACAGCAATGGCCGCCCACGCCGACGGTCCGAAGTTGACCACAGAAGAACTGGTGCGGTCCGTCTTCGACGCCGTCGAAGCAGATCAATTCGAGGTTGTCGCCGATGACCTCACCGCCGCCGTCAAGGCCGGACTCAGCGGACCCATCGAGGCCATGTACCCCCAATTGCATTCCAGCGAAGCCTGAACAGGAAGTCGATCATGAAAGCGTTAGTCCTCACCAAGTACAAGCAGCCCCTCGAATTGCGCGACGTCGCAGAGCCGACCATCGGCGAGCACGAAGTCCTCGTTCGCGTCGAGGCGGTAGGACTCAACCAACTCGACGAGAAGATCCGACTGGGCGAGTTCAAACAGATCCTCCCGTATTCGCTTCCTCGGACACTCGGCTACGACGTCGCCGGCACCGTCCTGACGGTCGGAGCCAAGGTGCGCACCGTCGTCGCGGGCGACGAGATCTATTCTCGGGTCGGCACCGACCACGTCGGAACACTCGCCGAACGCGTCGCTATCACAGAGACGGACGTGGCGCTTCGACCCACAACAGTCACCACGATCGAAGCCGGGTCGCTCCCGCTCGTCGCTCTCACCGCCTGGCAAGCCCTTATCGAGAAGGGGAACGTACGCAGCGGCCACAAAGTGCTCGTCCACGCAGGTGCCGGCGGCGTCGGCACCATTGCGATCCAACTAGCCAAACACCTCGGGGCGACCGTCGCCACCACCGCCAGCGCAGCGAATGCCGACTTCCTCCACGACCTCGGCGCAGACCTCGTAATCGACTACCGCACCCAGGACTTCGAGACCCTCCTCTCCGGATACGACCTCGTCATCGACAGTCTCGGTGGCGAAAATCTCGAAAAGTCTTTGCGCGTCCTGAAGCCCGGCGGCAAGGCCATCGGCATCGCCGGCCCTCCTGATCCGATCTTCGCACGCGAGGCAGGTCTTAATCCCGTTCTGCGACTTGCTATCGCAGCCCTGAGCCGGAAGATCCGCAGACAGGCCCGAAAGCTCGGCGTGGATTATGAGTTCATGTTCATGCACTCCGACGGTGACCAACTGCGGCGCATCGCAGCCTTGGTCGACGACGGCACCATCCGCCCCGTCGTCGGAGCCACCTACCCCTTCGACGAAACAGCACAGGCCCTGCAATCACTCGGCCGGGGCGGCGTCCGCGGAAAAGCCGTCGTCACCCTCCCCCACAACCAGAAAGCCAGCGACCGATGAGCAACGACAACACCTCGATCATCAGGTCCTACGCACACGCGCCGGTCCGTTCTGTCACCGCAGGCGGCACTACCTACTCGTATCGAGAACTCGGGCCGACAGGCGGCGTCCCCGTCGTGTTCTTCGTCCATCTCGCCGCCAATCTCGACAACTGGGATCCGCGCATCGTCGATCCCATCGCCCAGAACCGGCACGTCATCGCCTTCGACAACACGGGTGTCGGCGCATCCACGGGCAAGGTCCCGGGCACCATCGAAGAAGCCGCCGACGACGCCTACACCTTCATCCGCGCACTCGGCTTCGACACCGTCGACATCTTCTCCTTCTCCCTCGGCGGCATGATCGCCCAGGATCTCACCGTCAAGCATCCCGAACTCGTCCGAAAACTCGTCCTCACCGGAACCGGGCCCCGTGGCGGAGAGAACATCGACAAGGTTGCCGGCGTGACCTACTGGGACATCCTGCGCGCAACACTGACCAGATCGGACCCGAAGGAATTCCTTTTCTTCAACCGCAACGCCACCGGCAAGCGCGCGGGCAAAGCGTTCGTCGAACGCTTGAAAGAGCGCACCCACGACCGCGACAAGGACGTCAGCATCTCGGCGTTCCGCACGCAACTGTCCGCGATCAAGAAATACGGGCGATCGGCACCGTCTGATCTGTCCAAAATCACCCAACCGGTGTTGATTGCCAACGGAGACAACGACCGTATGGTGCCCAGCGTTCTGTCCGAAGACATGCACCGACGCATCGTCGGCAGCGAACTCGTCATCTACCCAGACTCCGGTCATGGCGGCATCTTCCAATTCCACCAGCAGTTCGCACCCCGTGCGGTCGAATTCCTGAATCGCTGACTGTTCTCACTAGGTGACTCTCTTCGAATGGAGCTGCGGCCCTGGCAAATTTCGGTATCGCTCATCGAACCCTGACCCATTCGGACCGACATGTGGGGCGGCATTCTCGACGACCATGATGCCATGGTCGCGAACTCGAGCAACGAGTTGCGACTTCTCTACGCCGATCATCTCGCCGGTAGTCGAAGGTTGCTGGGACGCACACCGAAGATCGCCGCAGACCCCGCACGTGTCACCAAGGCCATCGACCATGCGCTCACGTACTCACGCCCCAAGCGTCTTTACGTCCTCGACACGGTGAGTCAAATCGAAAAGATGGCAATTGCATAACTCCCATGTCTCTTACAGACAGACTGCTGGCCGCACCGACGTCTTCATACACCATCGGAAGTCAGTGACGAACGGCGTCGGGTAGATCGAGAAATGCCGGCTCGACCAACCCCAGCACACCGGTACATGCAACGGGCCTGATGAACCGCAGCAACCCCGAGAGTGCCAGTCACGCCATTGATCAACACCGTCGAGCCGGGTGCGAATCCACCCTTCTTCAACGCCGCGAACGACGTTCCCAGATAACCGAACCGAGCCGCGGTGCGTAGATCGAGATGCTTCGGAAGAACGGCGACATTTCGGTCAGCAGCAACGACGTATTCCGACAGGCCACCCAGTGGGTGCTGGTTCAGCAGCTTCGGGCCGTCCGGTGTCAGTGCGGCGTAACCACGAAGACTGTTGTAGCGACACAGATCCGAGCGGCCCCGACGACACTGGTGGCACGTGTCACACGTGAGGTGGGGGTCTACGTAGACGTGGTCACCCACTTCGAGATTGAGCACGTGCTCACCCACCTGCTCGATGACGCCGGACACGTCGAGACCAAACGCAGCCGGTAGATCAGGCACCGGTGCGGACCCGTCGTTGACGATGGTGAACCTATTCTCAAGAAGTTTTGAGTGTTGTTGCCTGGAAGGGGTTTACGGGACATCCCGTCCGATGTCGTCGCTCTGTGTGAGCAGATAGCGAGCGGTCTGCGGCACGTCCAGCCGCGCTCGGCTACGAAGCCCGGCAAGATCGTGACCGGCAAGCGCATGAAAGTACAACGGGTGCAGGGCCAACTCGACGAAACGGCGAGCCATCGGTGTCGCATCCTCAGGGCTGTCGAACTCGTCGGCTCGGACCAGACATCGGGCGATGCTCGCGACGCACAATCCGAACCCGATCCTGTGACCTTCGAGCGCAATCTCCGGAAACGCTTCCGCCTCTGCCGCAGTCACTCTCATCATCGCAATGCTCTGCTCGGTCAGCGTACGATCGGCCAGCATCAACCCCGTCTCGGTGAGCTTGTCCTGCGTACTGGCGCCCGCCTCTTGTTCGCTGTCGAAGTCCGTATCCCAGGCCACGGACCTCTGCACCACGGCGGCGAACAAGGCACCCTTCGTGGGGTAGCGCGAATACAGACTCGTCTTGCCGGATTTGGCACTCTGGGCGACCTGATGCATCGAGGTGCGCGCAAAACCTCGACTGAGAAACATCGACGCCGCGGCGTCGAGCAAGCGCGTCTCGACCTCACCGGCCTGATCGCGACGAGGCCGGCCACCCCGGTTCGAATGCTGCTGCGCCGCACTCACGCTCGTGCAGCGTGGTGAACCGACGTGTTGATGAAATCCACCATCGGTTTCACGGTGAGAAAAGTCTGCACGACGTCGTCGAGACCGCCGTCCTGCTCGACCTGTTTCCTGGTCAGCGGCCTGTTTGCGCAGAAGCCCTTCATACGCAGGTACTCGATCGCCGGATCGTCGACGTCATAACCATGAGGGGCAACCTTCAAACTGTCCGGTGCCGTGAGCCCTTTCGGGAACATGCGCTGCATCGCCGGGGACTCCGCCACCGAAAGCCAGGCGTCGTACGAGGACGAGATGCGCCCGCGAATGTGGTTGAGAACCTTCGGCTCCGTCACGAAAATGCCACCCCCTGCGTACACGTTGCCGGGTTCGATGTGGAGGTAGTAGGACGCCGAACTTTGCGCTTCACCCACACCGTTTAGCATGATGAACACTTCCGACTTGTACGGCGGTTTGCCTGTGCCGAAACGCATGTCACGGTGAGTCCGCGTCAAATACTTCTTCGGATCGGGGTTGGCGTCCGCAATCGCGGTGTCGAAGCGTCCGGCCTCGTCCAACAGTTCCGATGCCACGTCGGTCAAGTTTCGACGCATCGCCTCGTACTCGTCCCGATGGTCCTCGAACCACTGCTTGTCGTTGTTGGACTTCAGGCCCTTCAGGAAATCGAAGGTTGTCGACGCGATCATGGCTACCTCTTTCTGTTTCAGCCGACACCGAGAGGCGGGCACTCAGACGAGTGTACGCGAAACGGGACAGAGCTGTCCCATTTCGAGTCGGGGATCATGTCTTGTCGGAAGGGGCGGTTACCTTTGTCCCAGATCAACCCTGCTGCAGTCGAAGGGGTTGGACCATCGTCGCCGACACGGGAGAAATTCTTGACGCTTTCCGAACCCATCGAGCCGAGCGATGCGTAGCCGTCCGATCCTGCACGCCGATGCAGACGCATTCTTCGCGTCGGTGGTCATGCGCCGTCGACCTGAACTGACGACTGTGCCGTTTGCCGTCACGGCCCACGTCTACATCGCCAGCGCCAACTACATCGCCCGATCCGCGGGTGTGCGCGGCGGCATGCTCGCGCAAGAAGCGCTCGCCCGGTGCCCCGATCTCGTGTTGATCGAGGTCGACCGCAACGAGGTCGAAGAAGCTAGCCAGGCCCTGTTCGATGTGTTCCACGAGTGCGCAGTTGCGGTGGAACCCGGATCGATGGAAGAAGGGTTCCTCGACGTCGAAGCACCCGACTGGGACGCCGCGCTCACTGCTGCACGCGAAATCCGGCACCGGACGTCGACGGAACTGTCCCTACCGGTCAGCATCGGCATCGGGCGGACGAAACTCGTGGCAAAACTGGCCTCTCGGTCCGCGAAGCCCGACGGATTACGGGTGATCGGCCCCGACGAAGAAGCCCACCTCCGGATTCATCTACCTCTCCGCGCGACGTGGGGTGTCGGTCAACGCTCACTCGAGCGGTTGACCCAACTGGGGATCAGCACACTCGGCGACCTCGACTCCATCTCCCAGGCGACACTCGAATCAGCGTGCGGCGCGGCGATGGGCAGACGTCTGCGCGGCTACCGCGACGGCACCGACGATGCCGAAGTCCGGTCCGTCTCGATGCGCACAACACTGAGCGCGGAGGGCGCCGTTTCGGGCTTCCGGCGTCCCGATCTCGACCCGTCGGAACTGATCGCCACCTGCGTGCAACGCATCTGCGGACGAGCGGTGCGGGCCGGTCTGGTCGGCGACTCCATCACGGTCACCCTCCGTCCGCTGGCCGATGGGTCACCGATCGTGCGACGGGGCTCGATCCCGGATCCCACCGCGGACGAGCACCTGTGGACGATGCACGCACGGGATCTTCTCGATGAGAACCCGATACCGCCACTGCGCGGCGTCGGCGTTACGCTTACCAGACTTCGACCGTCGGATCAGCTGCCCGCCACGCTGTTTTGAGCAGTTCGGTCGACGCCGCCGCGACATCAACACGGCTTCAAGGAGAACACCGACCCGCCACGGAAGAGTCGCGGGCAGCCGGCACGCTCCCGAGAGTGCCCTCAGCCAGAGGCGTCAGTTGCCCCATTGCCACTCAGGCAGAGCGGCTTTCAGCCGGGTACGCGCACAAGCCCTGCAGAGGGCAACTCTGGCACTTCGGTCTACGCGACACGCAGACTTTCATCCCGTGCTGGATCAGCCATTCGTGTGCGTGCGCTTTGTACTCTGCAGGTGTGACGGCATTGAGTTCGTCGGCAACAGCCTCAGCCGTACCGTCCGACACCATTCCCAGCCGGGTGACGACACGATGCACATGCGTGTCTACGGCGATGGAAGGTTCGTCGAATTGAAAGTTCATCATGATGTCGGTGCACTTACGGCCGATCCCCGTCAACGCCAGCAGTTCCTCGCGAGTTTCGGGAACCTGGCCATCGTGCCGCTCGACGATCTGCCGAGCCATGGTCTTGAGATTTACGGTTTTTCGGTTGTAGTGGGCCACCGACCGAATCCGCTCGCGCAGGTCATCATCGTCGATCTCCGCCAGTTCTTCTACGGTGGTGACCTTTTCGTACAAGGCCAACGCCGCTTTGATGGTGCGCGGGCCGGTCGTCATGGTCGAGAGCGCCACCGAGACCAACGCCCGGAACGGCGTGCTGGACAGACCCTCGTTCATCGACTCGTCGTCTGTCTCCTCGAACACCAGGTACGTATCGGAGAGGATGTCGTAGACCGCCGTGATGTCAGAGTTCTTCATCGAGGCGATTGCCGCTCTGGAACCACGACGACGTTGATGAAACCGCCAGGACGAGAGCCCACGAAATCGAACGCATCATTGACATCGGTCAAAGCAAACTCTCGGTTCTCCAGGATCGACAGGTCGATGACACCCGCCGCAATCATCGCGATCATCTCGTCGATCTCACCGGGGCTGAACCAATTCGAGCCGAGCACCGGCACATCCCGGCCCAGGACGTCCAGATATGGCTGAACGATGTCGATGTCGACACCGCCCGCTGCCAACACAGCGTGACCCGCGGTCTTCACTGCAGCCATCAAGGCGTTGGTGCTGTTACCGTCGCCGCCGACACCCAAGCAGTCATACATGACGTCGACGCCGCGACCGTGGGTTCGTTCCAGTGCCCATTCGACCACATCGGTTCCGTCTTCCGACGACGCGGTCTCGACCCTGCCCGGCGCGAGCCTCGATACCTGTTCCAACAGTTCAGGATTGCGACCGACACCGAGGATCTTCGTTGCGCCCATTCCCAAAGCGATTGCGACTGCGGCGACTCCGAGGGTGCCGGTCACTCCATTGACGAGAAGGGTTTGGCCGGGCCCGAACGCACCTCGGCGCAACGCTCCGAAAGAGGTTCCGAGGTAACCGAAACGAGCCGCCGTCAGCAGATCGACCTCATCTGGCAAGGTGGCGATCGTGTAGTCAGGTGCCACCACATACTCGGACAAGCCGCCGACGGGATACTGGTTCATGAGCTGCGCACTGCGCTCGTCACCGGCGAAATACGCACGCAAGCATCCGAACTGGCACATATCGCGGCTACCACGCCGGCAGTCGTGACAGCTTCCGCAGACGAGGTGCGGGTCGACATAGACCCGTTGGCCCACCTCGATCCCGAGAACCTGCTCCCCCACTGCCTCGATGGTTCCCGACACGTCCAAGCCGAAGATCGCGGGCAGCGCCGGCGGGACGAACGGCGTTTTACCATTGACGACGTTGTACGAGTTCGGCACCAAGCCGCACGCGGCGACCTTGACCAACACATCCTTCGGCCCGGGGGTCGGCTTGGTCGCAGTGCCGAGCTCGAAGGGTTCTCCTGGTGCAACCAAGCGGGCAACGTTCATCGAATTCACGTGTACTTCCGTTCTTCAGGGGGGGCTGCGCTCATGCAAGCGGTCGAAGCTTCCGCTACTTCGGTAGGCTTTAAAGTAATAGTACACAGTCGTACGATTATTCAAACCTAAAACTAATGGCAGGATTGGGCGTCCAGCTGATGCGGGTTGGATCGGACGCTTCACGTGGCCGACGAGTACACGAGGGAGGGGCAGCTGATGAGCCCTGCGAGACCGCTGACCGGTGGTGAAGAGAAGGGCGTTCGACCACGACGTGGGCGGCCTCCCGCAGCCGCGGCCGGTGACGTCGAACGGCGAATTCTCGATGCCGCGAGCACTCTGTTCCTCGAGCGCGGCTTCGCCCGTACGACCCTCGACCACGTTGCCGAAACGGCGCAAACAGGCAAGACGACCCTGTACGGGCGATTCGCGACGAAAGAGCTGCTGTTCGCTGCCGTTGTCGCGCGCGACACGCAATCCCTCACCGCACGGATCGGGGCACCACAGTACGACGGACCGAAGCAGAGCAGGCTCGAGCAGGCTGGGATCGAGCTGGCAGACATCACCCTCACCAAGGACAGCATCGCCCTCATGCGAGTTACGTCTGCCGACGCGGAAACCTTTCCGGGCCTCGCGCAGGAAGGCTTCCGCATCGGTTTTTCAGAATGTGCCCGCTACATTGCGCACGCTCTTGCCGACGATGACTCGGATGCAGCGCTCGCTGCAGTATCGGAGGCGGCGAGGCGGTTCGTCGAACTCGCTTTGCACCCGCTGTACATGCACGCATTCTTCGGTGCCGATCTGGCCGGGTTGCGTGCCAGAGCTCGAATCGCGGTGCCTCAGGTCGCGCCTGTCGTGATCGAGATGCTTCCTAAATGAACTGCTCGAGCTGGCCCAAGCCCGCGTGACGTCGTGGAGGAGTTTGCCGAGCCGGACCGGTGCTATCCGCCTCCGACGGAACGCAACGAGATCGCCCCGGAGGGACACCACTGCCGGAGTTGGAAGCTCTCCGTTCCGTCACCCGTTGGCAGCTCGAATTCGCACAGCCCCAACCAATCTCCCTGCGTAGTTTGTATCCACGCATACAAGGAACCCTCGATGACCCCGTCGATCTTCAGGCCGCCGAGTCGGGCTCGGATGGGTAGGTGCTGATAGTGCGGGAAGGGAGTCCGCCCGAACACCTCGCCAACCCTGACGAACACTGGGCGAGGGGGCTCGAGCAACCTGCGCGGCTCAGGGCGCGAACGCGCCTCTCGTTCATCGAACATCGCTTTTCGGCCCCGGCGGCCGCACCCCTGTCCTCGATCTTGCAGTGCCTGAGTCACAGCCCATTGCCGTCGCGGACGACTCGCCCACCAACCCCAACTCAGGTGAGGCAAAAGACCACCTCTTTCGACTGAAACGATACAGCAGCGTCTCATTTCCGCTCACCAGAACATCTCGGATAACGAGGACGGTCGGGGTCGACTGCACCGCGCTCACCGACGCGTCTGCGGTGCAGAACCGTGATTGCTGTGCGCTGGCACACCACGGCGGAGACCGATGTGGTGCCACGCACCTTCCCGTCGCGTCCTGTGTCAGCAACGCTGGTAGGGACAGCGAAACAACAAGCAGTGGAGGACCCGACGCATGGCATCGATGGCAGGCAGAGTCGTACTGATCACCGGCGGCGCGTCCGGGATCGGACTCGAGACCGGACGCCGGCTCGCATCGCAGGGCGCGCACGTGGTGCTGGTGGACCGATCCGAGATTCCCCCATCTGTGACCGAGAGCCTGGACACGAGTGCTCACAGCCGACACCTGGCGCTGCGTGCCGACGTCACTGATTCCGGCTCGCTCGAATCGGCGGTCGCGCAGATACTCTCGGAGTACGGGTGCCTCGACGTCGTGGTGGCCAACGCAGGCATCGCCGAGGCCGGCACCGTGGCCATCAGCGAGATCGAAACGCTCACCCGCATCGTCGACATCAACCTGAGCGGCGTCATCCGCACCGTGCACGCCACCCTGCCTGCGGTGACCGCGCAGCGTGGCTTCTACCTGCTGGTTTCCTCGGCGGCTGCCTTGAAGACTGTGCCGGGCCAGTCCGCCTATGCCGCCGCCAAGACGGGCGTCGAGGCGTTCGGCGGTGGCCTGCGCCTCGAGGTGGCGCATAAGGGTGTCGGTGTCGGGGTCGCGCATCCCGCGTTCGTCCGGACTCCGATGTTCGAGTCGCAGAACAGCATCGAGTCGGTGCGGGCCGGCATCGAGGAACTGCCCTGGCCGTTCGATGTCGTCACCGATGTCGCCGACTGCGCCGACGCGTTCGTCGATGCCATCGTCCGACGCCGCCGGAAGGTGTACGTGCCAGGCGCACTACGTGGCGTCGACAAGATTCGCGGGGTGTTCACCGGCGCCCTGTGGGACGCGATCCTCCGCCCGAAAATGCGGAAGACGGTCCCCGCGCTAGAGCGCGGGATCCTCGAGAGTCGAGCGCGCGATGCGCTCCCGCGTCAGTAGCCACCACGCGAGAACGAGATCGTTTGTCCGGTCGATGTCGAGGCCCGTCAGATCGCCGAAACGCGCTACCCGATTGCGAACGGTGTTGCGGTGCACGAAGAGCGCCGCGGCGGTATCGTCGACGCGCCGATCATGATCCAGGTACGCCGCGACGGTGTCCAGAATCTCGCGACCGGCCTCCCCTCGCTCGGCGACTGCCGTCAGATGTGCGGACGCGAGTAGATCCGCTGCCTCCTCCCCCAACGCGAGGAGAGGAAGAGGACCGAGCGAGGCGAGGTCGACGACACCCGTTCTCGCGAATCGGGTGGCGAGTTCGAGCGCGTGCCGTGCCTGCCCATACGACGCGCGTGCATCCGACGCCGGACGCGCGTCACCCACACCGACTGCGACCGAGGCTATGAGGCGGTCCGACACCGCGGGCAGCAGCGCAACGAGACAGCCGTCGATGACCGCGTCCACCACGTGCAGATCACCTGTACTGCAACGCAATCTGAGCATCGCGCGGATGTCCGACACGAGAGACGTATCGTTCCAGGACACGCACGCGACGGTGTACCGGTGACCGAGATCGATACCGTGCTCTCTGGCATCCTGCTCGACGGACGCGGGAACGTACGACCCTTCGACGAGCTGCCGGATCAGGTCCGCGCGCCGGGTGGCACCTGTGACCGCTCGTTCCTGCATCACCGTGTTCACGGCGGCCGAGTACGACGTGGCCCACTCCCACATCATGTCCTGCATGTCGTCGATGACGTCGGTCGAGAGTCGTTGATCGACAGCGTTGCGCCGGATGATCTTGAACAGCTCACGTGCTCCGAGCTGGATGCTGTGCGCGACGAGTTCGAGTGGGATCTTCTGATCGGCCCACCGCCGAACGAGGTCCACGACGTCGCGCTCGTTCACGGCAGGCGAATCGCTACGCACGCGCCACAGCACGATGTCCAGAACGGCGCGCGTGTTGCGTTGCACCTCGGCGTGCGCGACCGAGTCGTACACCGGAATACTTTTGCGGTACAACGACGTCAGAGCCGACGCGACCGCGTCGAGCTGCAGATCGGCATCGGCGACGAGGGACGCAATGCGCGCTGCGATCTCACGCTCACGCGGCGTACCCGTTCGGTCACTCATCGCGCCGCCTCTCCCACCGCCCTGCCGCTCTGGTTCATGAGGGTCGCACATCCCGAGCCGCGAGCGCACGAATCCGCGGGGCCGCTGCGCGACTCCGAGCCGTGAACAGTGCCGTCGGGAGCGCGGCGCGCAGGACGAGAAGGACGCGGCCGACTCTCGGATACACCATGCGCGAGGACCGCCGTTCCAGCGCGCGCACGATGTGCGGCACGATGTCGTCGACCCGGCTGACCGCACCGAACGGGCCCGGGAGCGCCGCGAGCAGGGCCGCGAATGCCGGCTGCGCCATCTTTCCCGTGACCATCGACGTGTCGATCCAGCCCGGGTGCAGGGAACCTACACTCACTCCGGTGCCACTGAGTTCCAGTCGAAGGGCGTTCGCGAACGCCTCGAGACCTGCCTTGGCTGCGGCATAACCGGAGTGACCGGGCTGATGAGCGAAAGACGCCCACGAGCACGTGAAGGCGATGTAGCCACGCGAGTCCATCACTGCAGGGAGGGCAGCCCGCACAATGTTGTGAGCACCGATCAGATTGATGTCGATCATGCGCTTCCACGCTCCGTCCTGCAGGAGATCGAGCGGACCGTACTCCGACACACCGGCATTGGCCCACACGATGTCGACACGCCCTCGCTCGGCCAGGACAGTATCGATCACACGCCGGCAGGCTCCTTCGTCCCGGACATCGAGCACATGGGTGTCGCATGGGCCCTTCAGCGACCGCGCGGTACGTGCCAGTCCGGCCTCGTCCACGTCCAGCAGGACGACGACGGCACCCAGCTCCGAGCACCGCCGAGCCGTCGCCGAACCGATGCCGCCGGCTGCGCCCGTAACTACGAGAACCAGACCTTCGAGGGTGCTCATGATGTGGCTTTCTTGTGCAAGGGGGGCGGTAGGTCGAGGACCGCAAGCGCGGATTCGGTGATACTTCCGAGGATCAGCTGCGTATCGCGCCGGACCACGCTGGTGACCATCGAGTACTCGGGCGACGCCGACTGGAGGTCGTGCATGACCGCGCCGTCGGGGTCGACAGCGATCACCCACGCCGTGGACTTGCCCTGTCGAACGCTCTCGGGCAGGCGGTATGCGAGCCTTCGAACGATGCCTGGAAGCTGCGCGACACGGTCGTGCAGAGCATTGCGCGGAGTCGCCATCGCCACCCACAGCAGGTCGCCGTCGATCGAGACGTTGTCCGGGAAGGCGGGCATGTTGTCGGCGACGACGCTCGGCGGTCCGGCGTGGCCGTCGACGAGAGGGTATCGAAGCACGGCGAAGTCGCCGGTCGAGACCAGGGTGACGGCGTCCTCGTTGTCCGTCACCGCGAGCCCGTTCGCGAACTGGATGCCGTCGACGAGCGTGCGCGCCGGGCCGCCGGGCGGAAGCACCGCGAGTCGACCCGTCCCGGAGTGCTCGAGGAGATCGGCGAGGAAGTCGTGGAACCCGAACCGCCGCGTCGATACGGTGAAATAGATGTTGCCCGATCGCCCCTGCACAATATTCGACGCGAACGTGATCGGTTCCCCGTCGAGGCGATCCACCAGAACCTCGACCGCGCCGGTATCGAGATCGACGCGGAGAACTCCGCGTTCGGCGTCGCACACCAGGAGCGTCGCGTCGTCGACGACGGTGATGCCAAGTGGTCGGCCTCCCGTGTGCGCGAGAGTCTTCACCGCGTGCGTGGTGTCGTCGATCGTGACGCGGAGAATGCGCCCATCCTCCAGACCGGTGAGCACTCGCCCCCGCGAGTCCAGCCTGACGTCCTCCGGCCCGCGGCCCGGTAGCTCGAGACGTCTGATCGACGCCACTGGCACCGCGCTCGTCGCCCGCCGTGCTCGGGCCGGGGCACTCGGTGGAGTCCACCGGACCGGGCGCAGCCGCGGAGCCATCGTCGGAGCTGGACGGACGACCTCGCTCGGGGGCGCTTCGCCGGCGATCACCGCGGCGACGGCACCGGCCGAACTCCACGGAGCACCGTGTCCCTCACGCGGCAACGGATACGCCGTGGTGCGTGGGCTGGCCGCGCTGTCCGCCATCGCGGCCGGATCCACCCGGCGATCGTCGAGACCGTAGACGAGCGAGATCGGGACAGACAGTCTCGACAGTCGTTCTCCCAACGGTGCTTCGGCCACGTAGTGATCGATCGCCGTCGAGGAGGCGCGAAAGCGACGCAGTCCCGTCGCGACGAGATCCTGCACGGCGGCATCAGGCACCGGCCCACCCGGCGCGAACGCGGACACCAGACCGGCTCGAAGCTTGCTCTTCGGCAGCACCTTCCACACTGCAGCGCCGAGTAGAGGGATGCCGAGGACGGACTCCGAGAATCCTCGTGCGGTCAGCCTGGCCGCCACCGTGGGCGGTGTCGCCACCAGCACGAGACGAGTCACGAGCCCCGGGAACTGTTCGGCCAGCGACGTCGCGACGAGCCCGCCGCGAGAGTGCCCCACCACCACCGCCGGTCCGATGCCCGCAGCACGAACGGCACGGGCGAGCTCGAGAGCGTCCTGCTCGATGGACGCAGTGCCCGCCACTTCGGGAGTGAGGACTGTTCCGCTGAGAATAGGTCTGACTCGATCCCAGATTGCCGGCGATCCACCGAGTCCATGCAGGAGGACGACGGGCTCGCTCATCGCGCCACCGCGCTAGCCCGCACCGTATGCCGATTTGTCTCGAATCGCTGTGCACGCCTTCGGTATCCGAGGATGCTGCCCGGCCAGAGATTGCTGTTTCGGCCGGCAGGGTCCAGATACCAACTCGAGCAGCCACCGCTCGTCCACACCGTTCCGTCGGTGAGGTCGTCGATGTCGGCCGCATACTCGGCTTGCGCCGATGCGGTCGGCTCGATGGAACCTCCCGCGGCCATCGCATGGCGCATCGCCTTCTCGATGTACGCGATCTGCGACTCGAACATCAAGATCACCGACGTGTGGCCCAGCGCGATGTTCGGTCCGTGCATCAGGTACAGGTTCGGGAACCCGGCGACCGTCGTCCCCAGGTAGGCCCGCGGACTGTCGCCCCATGTCTCCGCCATCGATCGGCCGTGCTCGTCGAACACGCTGTCCGTCAACGGAAGTCGACTGGTGTCGAATCCGGTGCCGAAGATGATGGCATCCACCTCGTGTGCGATGCCGTTCGAGTCGACGACCCCGGTGGGCGTCACCGACGCCACGCCTGACGTCTCGACGGACACGTTGGGTTGTGCTAGCGCTGGGTAGTACTCGTCGGAGATGAGGATTCGCTTGCAACCCATGCGGTAGTCCGGCGTCAGCTTGCGTCGGAGAACGGGATCGGCCACCGCATGAGCAAGGTGTGCACGACCTTCGCGTTCCCCGATCTTCATCAGCGCGGGGTGCCGGAAGGCGAGCAATTTCAACTCCCGCTGAAGGTAGATGGCCGCGCGTCCGGCTTGCTGGTACCCCGGAACCGACTTCAGGAGAGTCCGAGTTCGCGAGGAGATGGGCTTGTCCTTGCGCGGCATCACCCACGGAGCGGTGCGCTGGAACACGGTCAGCGACTCCACGAGCGGCTGAATTCTCGGCACGAACTGAATCGCCGAGGCACCAGTACCGACAACGGCGACACGCTTACCCGTGAAATCCATGTGGTGGTTCCACTGCGAGGAGTGGAACATCGGCCCCTCGAAGGAGTCGATCCCGTCGATCGCCGGGAGCGCCGGGTCGGCGAGTGATCCGGTGGCGAGGACGACGTGATCTGCGGTCGACGTTCCTCGCGGCGTCTCCAGCGTCCACCGCGCCGTCGACGCGTCCCACGTCAAAGATGTTACGGGGCATTCCGTCCGGAGTCTGGGCAGCAACCCGTGCTCCCGCGCGACCCGGTCGAGGTACTCACGGATCTCGGCTTGCCGCGCGTAGGTGTGCCGCCAAAGATGGCTGGGGGCGAACGAGAACGAGTAGAGCAGACTCTGGACGTCGCAGGCAGCACCCGGGTAGTCGTTGTCCCGCCACACCCCGCCGAGCGTCGCTGCCCGCTCGAAAATCACGAGGCTGCCCTCGTGCAGCGGTGCCAGCCCGATCGCGGCCCCGATTCCCGCAAAGCCCGAGCCGATGACCGCCAGCGTGTGGTGATCGGGACTTGTGGTGGATCCGGACGATCTCATCACTGATCCTCCTTCTCTGCGTTGTGGTGACGGGAGAATTCCGACCAGTCCGAGACTGCTGACGGGATGTGGTCGGGTAGTACGAACGTGCCGTCGAGATCGAGAATTTGAGCCGGTGTCACCGACGCACCGTTCCTGTCGGTCAGACGGACGGACACGACCGCGGTGGCGTACTCGACGTCGCGGATGTGAAAAACCTGCTCGAAGTACAGGTTCTTGGTGTCGGTTCCGATGAGACGGGTCCGAACGCGATACGAGCGGGGAAAAGTCAGCGAGCGTCGGTACGTGATGGTCTGCGCGGTGACGACGGGGCTCCACCCCCGCGCCCGAAACTGACGCCACAGCCCGGTTCTCGCGTAGTACGAGATGCGGGCCGCGTCCAGCACGGACAGATACCTGCCGTTCGTCATGTGCAGCAAAATATCGAGATCCACCGGAAGAACACGGAACCGCGACTCCAACGGATCACCCACGCGCGCAGCCTTACCGAAGGCACGCATTCGGAACACCCAGCGCAGCATCATGATCACGGCTGATAATCCTCAGTGTCGACGTCTCGAATCGTTCACTCGAGTGTCGGCGGGGCCGAGCGCATGTGCCATGGAGGTCTGAACACAGCGCCACCAGACTTGTTGTGCACACGCCCAGCGGTAGACGAGTCAGGTGTTCGCTGCACTCGTCTCAGTTGCCGCGTGCGATCCAGTCGGCGAGGTGGGGCGATTCGGTGCCGATGGTAGTGGCACCCCCGTGCCCGGTGTACACGATCGTGTCCTCGGGGAGGGAGAAGAGCCGGTCGCGGATCGAGCCGATGATGGTCGGGAAGTCGGAGTACGAACGCCCGGTGGCCCCGGGGCCACCGGAGAAGAGGGTGTCTCCGGAGAACAGGACACCGACCTCGGGGAGGTACAAGCACGCCGATCCGGGGGAATGTCCTGGGGTGTGAATGACCTCGATGTCGGTGCCTGCCAAGGCGATTCGTTGATTGCCGTCGAGGGTCCAATGGGTGGTGTCGGGGTGGGTTTGCTTCCACAGGACGTCGTCGCCGGGGTGCAGCAGAATCGGGGCGTGGAGCTCATGTCCCAGTTCTGGGGCGACTGTGACGTGGTCGTTGTGCCCGTGCGTGCACAGGACGGCGTTGACGTGCCGTCCGCCGACTGCATCGATGATCGGCGCGGCGGTGTGGGCGGCGTCGACGACGACCACATCGGTGTCGTCACCGATGAGGTAGATGTTGTTCTCCACCTCCCAGGTGCCGCCGTCGAGAGCGAACACCCCCGACGTGACGACACGCTCGATGCGTATTCCGCCTGCACTGACGAGTGTTTCCGCGCTCACAGGACCACCACCGATCGAAGGACCTCACCGGCGTGCATGCGGTCGAAGGCTTTTTCGACGTCGCCGAGGTCGATGCGTTCGGTGACGAACTTCTCCAGCGGCAGACGGCCCTGCATGTGCAGGTCCACCAGGGTCGGGAAGTCGCGTTCGGGCAGACAGTCGCCGTACCACGAGGACTTGAGTTGTCCACCGTGGGAGAAGAAGTCGAGCAGCGGCATCTCGATGCGCATGTCCGGGGTGGGGACGCCGACGAGGACGACGGTGCCGGCGAGGTCGCGACTGTGGAACGCCTGCTTCCAGGTTTCCGGACGGCCGACGGCGTCGATGACGACGTCGGCGCCGTGTCCTCCGGTGAGGTCCTTGACGGCGTCGATCGGGGCGGTGTGCGAGGCGTTGACGGTGTGCGTGGCGCCGAGCTCCTTGGCCCAGGCGAGCTTGGTGTCGTCGCGGTCGACAGCGATGATGATCGATGCTCCGGCCAAGGCTGCTCCGGCGATGGCGGCGTCGCCCACTCCGCCGCACCCGATCACCGCGACGGAGTCCCCTCGACCGATGTTGCCGGTGTTCATTGCGGCACCGAGGCCTGCCATGACACCGCAGCCGAGGAGCCCGACGACAGCGGGGTCGGCGGTGGGATCGACCTTGGTGCACTGTCCTTCGTGGACGAGAGTCTTGTCGGCGAACGAGCCGATCCCGAGAGCGGGGGTGAGTTCGGTGCCGTCGGTGAGGGTCATTCTCTTGGAGGCATTGTGGGTGTCGAAGCAGTACCAGGGGCGGCCGCGCTTGCACGCGCGGCATTCTCCGCAGACCGCACGCCAATTCAAGACGACGAAGTCGCCGACAGAAACATGGGTGACTTCGTCACCGATGGTCTCGACGATCCCGGCGGCCTCGTGGCCGAGCAGAAACGGGAATTCGTCGTTGATCCCGCCGTCTCGGTAGGTGAGGTCGGTATGACACACCCCGCACGCCTGGATGGTAACGACGACGTCGTGGGGGCCGGGGTCGGGAATGACGATGTCGACGAGTTCGACGACGGCATCTTTGCTCCGTGCGATGACGCCGCGGACAGTTTCGGGCATGTGTGAAATCTACTTTCTCGACTTTGGGCGATGGGGATCGATCGGTGTCAGGCGAGCGAGTGCTACACCAGTGGTGCGCCGACGTAGTTCTCAGCGATAAGTGTGCGGCCGGCTTCGGACCCGGTGACGACATCGAGTTCGGCGATCTGGCGCTGGATGTCGAATCGCGATGCGTCGGGCATGGTGTGCAACATCGACGACATCCACCACGAGAAGTGCTGCGCGCGCCAGATTCTCGGCATGACAGCGGCGGTGTATCCATCGAGACCGTCACGGTTCCCAGTGGAAAAGTACGAACTCATGGCCCTGGACAGCATCCACACGTCGGCGATGGCGAGGTTCATCCCTTTGGCACCAGTTGGGGGAACTGTGTGCGCCGAGTCGCCCGCGAGGAACAGTCGACCGTGCTGCATGGGCTCGCAGACGAAGCTGCGAAAGCCGAGGACGGTCTTGGAAAAGATGCGACCTTCTTTGACTTCGGCTCCGTCTCCATCAACCCTGCGGTGCAACTCCTCCCAGATCCTCTCGTCCGGCCATCGGTCGACGCTGTCATTCGGGTCGACCTGCAGATAGTGCCGCTGTACATCCGGCGTTCTTGTGCTGCACAGCGCGAATCCGCGCTCGTGATGGGCGTAGATGAGTTCCTCGGAGGTTTGCGGCGCTTCGGCGAGGATACCGAACCATGCGAACGGGTACTTCTTGAAGTGATCAGTTCGAACCGCGGGGGCAGGAATGAGCTCTCTTGTCCCCGTTCTTGATCCATCACATCCGGTGACGAGGCTGCAGTGCACCGATTGAGCGTGCCCGTCGCTGTCGATGAAGTCGATGTGGGGGCTCTCGCCGGTGTGACCATGCACCTCGACCTCGGAGACACCGAACCTGATGTCGCCACCGTCCGATAGGCGCCGCGCGATCAAGTCTTTGATGACCTCGTGCTGCGGGTAGACCGTGACCGCGCGTCCATCGGTGAGAGACTCGAAGTCGATGCGACGACCTTCACCGGCGAAACGAAACTCGACACCGGTGTGTACGAACCCTTCTCGCCCGAGGCGGTCCCCGAGACCGGTATCGACCATCAGGTCCACGGTGTTCTGCTCGAGCACCCCTGCTCGAATCGTTCCTTCGACTTCGTCGCGGCTTCGCGATTCGAGCACTATGGAGTCGATACCGTCCAGATGCAGCAGATGCGCGAGCATCAATCCGGCGGGTCCACCGCCGACGATGCCGACCTGGGTTCGCAGTGCGGGCTTGTTCACCTTGTTCTCCCTCACGTAGTGACCGGGCCGGAAGTTGACCGCACCCGAGGTGAAACTCACTGTCCGCGTCCGCGTGCAGCAGTGCCCAATCACTTTCCACTGATCGGAAGGGCGATATCCGGCGTGCTCAGCCAGGTCCGCCTCGACGCGCGGCCGACAAGCGCACGGGTGCCGATCGGGTCGTATAGCTCGACTACTCCCCGACGACCGGGAGCAGCAGGGCGATCCGCAGCTTCGAGTCGATAGTCGCTCCCAACTCAGCGGTCTGATCGAGCAACGGGCCCAGTCGGCGGGCTTTGTCGTTGGCACCCGTGAGCGTGCGAGCGATGTTTGCCGCCGGCAGCGCTGCGGCGGCAGCCTGATCGGTAGCGCTACGGCCCGCGTCGACGATGCCCACCAAGGGTGGCCGGGCGTCGGTGAGGGCAGTTCCCAAGCTGCTGAGCTGCCCTGCCAGTGTCCCGAGCGTGGCTTCGGCTGTGGTGAGGGAGTCGAGGATGGCGACCA
>NZ_LVCV01000058.1 GCF_001647195.1 Rhodococcus sp. EPR-157
TGCGGGCCTGGGCGACGCCATCTCGGAAGATGTGGCTGGTGGTGTTGAGGTCGCGGGTGAGGATCAAGACACCGACGAGGAGGACGCTTGTCGCCGACAGCGCGATACCCCAGGAAATTCGAAGCATGTGGTGTCCTTTCGCGGACGTAGGAGCGTCGGCTGCGCTAGTTGCCGGGTGCCGGTATCGGCGGCGCGGGTTGCTGTGGACCGTTCACCAGAGGACCCAGAATTGCCAGCAAAGGCCCGAACTCCTGGACGTGACGCGCCTCTTCCTCGATAGTGGCCAACGTCGAGGAAATCGCCGCCGCCCTCGGACCGAGTTGGATCACACTGTCCGAGATGGCACCCAACCCGGAGTCGACAGCCTCGAGTTCCTCTGCGACCGTTCCCACCGCTCCCGACAGTCCCACGACGGTGGGACTTGCTTGATCGGACAGAGCGGTGATGTCCGATATCAGTCCGGGCAACGGTGTCCCGTTGCCCGCCACTGTCGTCGTCGAGGCGTTCAGGGATTCTGTCTTTGCCGTCAAGTTGGACGCGGTGTCAGCCAGACCGGAAAGATTGTCCGACAGGGGAATCAGCACTTGCATGCCCGAGGCGAGCTCAGTGTGTTTGGTCACCAGGCCCTGCGTCAATTCGTCCAGCTGGTCGGCCGAGTCGATGAGTTCGAGCGAATAGGCCGCAGGGTTTCCCAGAGGGTCCGCCAGGTCTCTCGCTCCTGGCACGAAACTGTTGAAGATCGAGAGGACGACGGCGGGAACGACACCTATGATCGCGACGAGTGCTAGCCAACGCTTTTTCGAGATCATCGAATTCCTTCGGGTGCGGGTATGAAGGGCCCGGTTGCTGGGATGGGTGCAAGTTTGTCTGTGGTGCGGGCCAACTCCGCATTGAGCTCTGCCACCAGCGTCAACGCTCGGTCGAGTGCCCCATCGACCTGACTGACAGTGACATCCGCGTCGGTGGAGATCTGGTTCAACGACGCCGCGGAATCCTGCAGAACGAGTGCAACGCCCTCGAGCTGGCCGGCAATCTCGGCATCGTCGCGGCCTGCATCGACCAAGACACTCGCATTGGGCAGAAGCGATCCCAGATGTTCGACATCGACGGCAGCGGCTGCGTTGAGGTCGGCGAGAATACCTGTCAATTCCTCGAGTTGCTCACGTGCGGTTGCCGGCGCGGTCAAGTCGGCCCGTTCGTCGAACATACCGTTGGTGTTCGTGAAGTTCTCAACGATGGTTCGCGAACTCTGTTGCACCACTTGCCCTTTGTGAATTGCCATCAGTACGAGGACCAACAGCGCAAGCGCAACGATTGCCGTGATCCGGCCGACCCACTCTGTCGCCGCGGCGAAGCGTCCGGGCGCTTCGCTCGCCGGTTTGTCGGTATCGATTTCGGTCCTCATATCACATCCGTTGTTGTGGTTCGGGGGGGCGAACAAGACGTTGATCACCCTGGAAGAGGGAGCATTTGATTGATAGTTCGAGCTGCAGCGACAGAGCCGTTCAAGTCGTCGACGAGCCCGTCGACCAACGTCAGTAACTCCTGTCCTTGCGATCCGAAGGTCTGTGCCGAGGACACAAGGGGCACCACAGTGCCGCGAATACGCTCGAGAATCGATGCAATCGAGTTCAGTTGCTGGTTGGTCAATTGCGCTCCTGAGGTACTGCTGGCCAGGAGTTCCGCCGCCGGCCCGATGGCGGCGTCGAGTTCGGCGAGCAACGGACCCAGAGCGGCGGTGGCGTCGAGCGCACTTCTGGCCGTGACAGTCAGATCTGTCAGCTGCGAGAGTTGCTCGGTCAAGGTGTCATTGACATCGACAATGGCCTGGGAGGCCGTGATGCTGGTCTGGTTCGCTCGCTCTTGATTGTCGAGTCGGTGATTGAGATTGAAGATGACCACCGACAACAGACCTACAACTACGAGTGCTGCCGTGGCGAGCACGAAGCGTGCGGGCCCGCCTCGTCGGCCGAAAAATACCATGACGATGCTCCTTTATTGTCCGGACAGGTCGTTGGCCGATTCTTCGGCCGAAAGTCTTGCGCTGTGCACGTCGGCAGCGGTGATGCGCACCGTGTCGAGAATGGCGGTCATCGAATCGATATTCGAGGACAGCGCACCATCTGCTCGATCGACCGGGTCGTTCAACCCACGCACCGTCGTCGTCAGCGAGTCCAGGGACGAGACGAGTTCACCGACGTTCTGGTCCGCCGAGCCCAGGGTGGCGCTGATGTCGTCGTTGATCTGGGCGGTCAGCGCACCGAGCTCACCGCTGACGGCCGAGTCGGTAGCCAGCACGCTCTCGAGGGCCGCATTCATCGACCCCAAGGACCCCAGCGCAGCAGACGTACGCTTCTCCTGCGCCACTATCTCGTCGAGAGCTGGGTTGTAATTGCCGGCGGATTCCACAGCCTGGTCGAGCCTCGACGGCGTGACGACAAGGCCGTAGATACGCGGGCCGAGATAAAAGACCAGCAGCAACAGGGCGGTCACTATGAGTACCACGCGGCCGATGATCACTGTTGTCGACACTGCGTCGCTCGGCCTGTTCTCGGTATTCAGGGCTGTTGCCCGCGAGGGCGCGGCGGCAGGTGTGTCGTCACTGTTTGCACGATCACTTCCCGAGGGGTGGTGCGTCACGACGACACCACGCCATCGTGACGGCCGGACGTATCGTTCGTAGGGACGGTTCGCCTGGATGCAGGGCACCGAAAACCGGTCTTCATGGGATGGAATCCTTCGACGTTGCTCGTGACGAGCGCTAGAGTGCCGTTCTGCGAAGCCGCAACGCACGTCAACAGCGCGATTGATGGGGCTTACGTTGACACACAGAACTTTCGAGTTCTACGTTTTGTCCGTTCAGCGAGAGGATTTCCATTGAGCCGAAGCGCAGCTCGCTTCTGATCGAACCCCAACCTCGCCAATTCTGCGGACCGTCCTCATCTCGCCGGTGTGCGGACTTAAAGTGAAGGGCAGAGGTGAGGATGATGACAATAGACAACACCACCCGCGGTGGCCACGATCCGGCGATGGTGCGCGAGGAGATCGCCTTGTCGTGGAAGCGGTCGTTGCTCAGCGGTCTGCAGCCCACACACTCCCTCGACAGTCTCGCAGTCGCGGATGTCGATCGACGCAGTCGCCTTCTCGACGCCGCGGCACCGATTCTCGACCGTATGCAAACTGATCTCGAAGGCACCGGCTTCTGCGTACTGCTGGCCGATCGCGATGCTCGCCTGGTCGATATGCGATTCGGCCGCAGCGGTATGCAGGATCTGATGGCCGAGGACGGGGCCGTGCGTGGCAGACGGTTCGCAGAGGAAACCACGGGTACCAATTCCATTGCGACCGTGTACGAGACGCGAACGCCGTTGGCTGTTCGCGGTGAGGAACATTATGTCGAATCGATGAAAAAGTTCAGCTGCTACGGATACCCGTTGACGCACCCGGTGACCCGCCGCCTCGAAGGCGTACTCGACATCACATTTCTTGCAGCGCAGGATAATCCACTTCTGCAGCCAATGCTCAGGCACGCTGCGGACGATGTCCAGCGGCGATTGCTCGAGGGCGCGAGGGAGTCCGAGAAGCAGCTACTGACGGCCTTTCAGGAAGCCGTGGCTCACCGCCGGGGCGCGCCGGTGTTGGCACTTGCCGACGATGTTTTGCTGGCCAACACGAGTGCACAGCAACTGCTCGACACCATCGACCATGCTGTCCTCCGGGCCATTACCGAGGGAAGTCCGGTCGGTACCGTTCAGCACCGACTCATCACCGTCAACTCGGGCATCACGGTGCGGGCCGAGTGGCTTCGCGTCACCCGTACCGGAGGTGTGGTCATCCATTTCGACACCGCCGGCGGCGCAGAACCGTCGTCGAAACCGACGCTGTCGGGCATCGTCACCACGGCCGACAAGGTCCGCGACCTCAAATCATCGCGCACGCCGTTTCTCCTATGCGGAGAATCGGGCACCGGAAAGAG
>NZ_LVCV01000059.1 GCF_001647195.1 Rhodococcus sp. EPR-157
CCGGGCAGCGCAACGAACGGATCGGCCAACAGGAACAGTGCGGCGGCGATCGTGACTTCGATGTAGGCGACGAAAAGTCGAGACACTCGCTCGGAAGGAAGCGATCCGCGGACCCACACCGCTCCGACGATCGTGTTTGCCACGGCAAGGACGTAGCCGGCTTTCTCCGCAGAACCGGAGTCGAAACCTGCCGGAGTATGAGCTGCGGTGACGCACAATGCCGCGAAGAACCAGCACCAGATTCCCACCGCGACATGAACATGACTCAGCAGCGGACTCATGCGATGATAGGCAGTCGACCAGGCGAAATCGGCGGGGAACGACCACCATCGTCGGACTGGATGCATGTGGGTATGGCCTTTTGGGTGCGAGGGATATGCCACCCAGACTCGATACTCGTGCACCGAGTCGACCCCGAGTCTCGTGGCGACGGATTCATTCTGCCAGGGGGCATGACGCTTGCTGAAACCGGAACGGTCTGTTCGCGCCATCGCAAGCGCCAGCCCCAGCAGTGGTTTAGCCAGCGTCGCCGCTGGGGATGCACGGTGCTGAGGCGACACGAACGGACACACATGACAATCACAGATAGACACGTCGGGCTACTCACGGGAGCACCTCGGTACAGCCACGTAGCGTCGGTCGATCGTCATCGCTAGCGGCGCCATCCATCGCGGCCGTTTCTTCCTCGTCGCCGGGATCGGAATGATCGGGGTGACGATCATCGGCGGCGGAATCGCCACCGGTCAGCTTCCTATGAATCTCGCATTGTCAGGGCAGACTTTCACCGGAACGGTGTCCGCCGTCGGTGCCCAGGGCATCACCGTCTATCCGCGTGCGGTGAGCACTGCGGCAGGTGAGATGCCGAGCATCGCTGTGAAGATCGACCAAGCACAACTATCGGATGTCTGCCTCTCCACGGTGGCGCGCGGACTGCCGCTTCTCGGTGATGTCACCTTGTTCGCTCGCGTCCCCGGCGACAGCACCACAGCGGAAAGCCTCATCCTCGACGTCGCGTCCGTTGGAGGATCGCTCACCGTTGCCGACGTTCGGCTCGGTCTCGACGCCAGCGCGCTGGGTGAGGTGACCGGCTCGCAAACCTCAGCCGTTCAAGTGGGCGAGTCGTGGGCGTCGACGACCACGATCGACATCATCTCGCTCACCGCAGCCGGGGCATCACTGCAAGGTCTCGCGGTGACAGTGGAGGGACGGGAGGCCTCATGTTGACGCAACCCACATCGACGGACCATCGCGCACGCTTCCGCTCGTGGCGGACTTCGAGGCCGTTCTGGGGAGGCGTACTCATGGCGTTGTCCGGGATCTGTCTGCTGCTACCGACATTCTCGACGTTGCGCGTCGGCGATCTGCTGATCTCCATCAGCACGATTGCCGGGGTGTCGACGTTGTTGCTCGGGTCGCTGATGCTGGTCTGCGCGTGCACAGTTCTACTTCAGCCGGCAGCACGCATTCCAGCCGGAGTCGCGGCCATGCTGGTGGCCCTGGTGGCCCTGCCTGCGGCCAACTTCGGCGGGTTCGTCGTCGGAACTCTTCTTGGTGTCTTCGGGTCGGCCGCCGCCCTTGCCTGGCGGTCTGTCGAGACAACGACCGAACCTCCTATCGCGACAGGCCGAGCACCCGAATTGCATTCTCCTTCATGATGAGTGGAACAACCTCTTCCTTGATTCCGAGCTCGGCGAAGTCCTTGATCCATCGGTCCGGTGTCAGCACGGGAAAGTCCGATCCGAACAGCGCTTTGCGTGCGAGAAGCGAATTGACGTTGCGCACCAGCTGCGGTGGGAAGTACTTGGGCGACCA
>NZ_LVCV01000060.1 GCF_001647195.1 Rhodococcus sp. EPR-157
CATTGTCAGGTCTGGAAAGTCGGCGGCGATGTCGTCGAGCAACATAGGATCCGAGTACCGCAACTTGATGCCTCGTCCACCGGGAAGCCCCGCCCCGATGCCGGTTTGACCGGTATGGAACAGCGCCACCAGTCCATGCTCGGCGCATGCCTCGTATATCGGGTAATACTTCCGGTCGTTGGGCTCGAAATCTTGCAGACTGGGGTGAAACTTCATCCCGCGGACTCCGTAATCGCGCGCGAGGATGCCGATACGAGCGACTGCCTCCGACACATCGTGTGGATCCACCGATCCGAACGGGATCAGGACGTCGGAGTGTTCGGCTGCTTCGGCGGCGATCGCCTCACTCGACACCGGCGGGTGTCCCAGTGCTGTGCGCGCGTCGACGGTGAAGATCACTGCCGCCATGTTGCGCTCACGGTAGTACGACGCCAGATCACCGACGGTCGGAGTGCGATTGACGCCTGGCTTGAAGTACTTGGCCGAGGCATCGAGAAGTTCCTGGTCGAGCGAGCAGTGATGATTGCCGTCCGCCTCGACGTGCGTGTGGACGTCGATGGCGACGAGCGCATCGAGGTCGAGGGCTGGAATGTAGGTCACGGTGGTCCTTGTCTTCGTCGATGGTCAGGGCAGGTGCCGAGCAGAGCGTTTGAGTCGCATGATGTCTACGAGAAGCCGATCTCGATCGGCAACCAAAGCCGTTCGGTCGATACCGACCATCTCGTCGTCCATGCCGGTTACCAGCTTGTTCGCGAGTGCATCGGTGAGTTGCGGTTCACCGAGGTCGTCCATCCATTTCTGAGTGGGCGGTCCCAGGTGCTCGAGGAGATGGCGCATGCCACCCTCGCCACCCGAAAGATGTTGCGCCGTCAGCGGTCCGATGATTGCCCAGCGGAGTCCCGGACCATGCGAAATCGCGGTGTCGATGTCCGCGACCGTCGCCACCCCGCGGTCGACCAGCGAGTAGGCCTCCCGCCACAGCGCCGCCTGCAACCGGTTGGTCAGATGGCCCGGAATCTCGGCCTTGACCAACACCGGCTTCTTGCCGATGCCGCGATAGAAGGCCAGGGCTTCCTCGGCACACTCTGCCGTCGTCGAGCCACCTGGCACCACCTCGACGAGCGGAATGATGTGGGCGGGGTCGAACGGATGACCGACGATGACCCGTCCCGGGTCCACCGAGCAGAAACGCTGCAGGACACTGGGTTCCAGACCTGACGTCGACGACGCGATGATCACGCCGGGAGCTGCGGCAGCATCGATCTCGGCGAGTAGCGCGCCCTTGAGATCGAGGCGTTCGGGCCCACTCTCCTGCACGAAGGTTGTGTGCCGTGCAGCCTCCACGACGGAGTCGACGAATCGAAGGCTTCCGCGTTCGGTGACGGTGCGCCCGGACAGCTCGGACGCAATGTCGAGGGTCTCTTCGAGCGAGGCACGCAACCGCGCTTCGGCACCGTCGGCCGGGTCGGTGGCGACCACATCCAGACCGGCCGCAAGGAAGCACGCGGTCCATGCAGCACCGATGACCCCGGTTCCGACGACCGCGACAGTCCTGCTCATCGGACGCCCACGAATGCGTCGAGGGAGTCCGGTCGAGCCAGCGACCCAGGAGCTGCGAACGCGGCCGGATCGGCACCGAGGAGAATTCGCTTGACCGGGATCTCCAGCTTCTTTCCGGTCCGGTTGTACGGCACGACCGAAATCTCACGGATCTCGTCGGGAATATGACGAGGAGACAACGACGTTCGTAGCGACGTCGAGATCGTTTTCTTCAGCTCATCGTCGAGCACCACACCCTCGCCGGTGACCACGAACAGGATCAACTGCCCCATTCCGCCCTGATCGTCTTCGAGGTGGACCACCAGCGAGTCGGCAATGTCGTCGAGTTCTTCGACCACACGATAGAACTCGGCAGTCCCCAGCCGGACGCCGCCTCGATTGAGGGTCGCATCGGATCGACCGCTGATGACGACGGCACCGTCGGCCGCGAACCTGACCCAGTCGCCGTGACACCACACACCCGGATACTTCGCGAAATAGGCGTCGCGGTAACGGGATCCGTCGTCGTCGCCCCAGAATTTCACCGGCATCGACGGTACCGGCTCGGTGATGACGAGTTCACCGAGCTCACCCACCACTGCATGGCCGTTCTCGTCGAACGCTGCCGCCGCGAACCCCAGGCTCGGCCCGGACATCTCGCCCAGGTACACCGGTGTCAACGGCGAAGCCTGCACGATCCCAGTGCATACGTCTGTTCCTCCACTCCCGACGTTGAGAAGCACATCGGAACCGAATTGCTCGTAGATCCACCGGTAGCCTTCGACCGGCAGTGGACTGCCGGCGGCACCGAACTGGCGAACGGCAGACAGATCGAATTCCGCCGTCGGTTCCAGTCCTTCCCGGCGGGATTGCATGACGATGCCCGGACTCATCCCCATCACCGTCGCTCCGGTCTCGGCGGCGATACGCCACTGGTACCGCACGTCGGGATACACGGGGTTGCCGTCCATCATCACGATCGACGACCGCACCAGCAGCCCGCCGACGAGTGAGTTCCACATCATCCACGCGGTGGTACTGAACCACGAGAACGTGTCTCCTGGACCTAGGTCGAACTGCAGGGCATGGTTTTTCAGTGTCTCGAGCAGAATTCCGCCGTGGCCGTGCACGATGGGCTTCGGCTTGCCCGTAGTTCCGGACGAGAACAGTACGACGAGAGGATGATCGAACGGCACCGGCTCCACGGCGGGGAGCGAGCCCGCCGCACCGAGGTCCTCGTCGCGTCCGAGATCGTTCCACGCGATCGCGTCCTCGACCGTGTGCACGCCGTATTCGACCGACACCACCGACTCGACACCGGGCAGACCTGCTCGAATGCGGGCAACTTCTTCGGCCCGGTCCACGCTCTTGGTCCCGTATGTGTATCCACCTACCACGAACAGAACCTTCGGATCGATCTGCTCGAACCGATCCACGACGCTGGCCGCACCGAACTCGGGAGCACATGCCGCCCAGATCGCCCCGAGGCTGACGGTGGCGAGGAACGCGATCAACGTTTCCGGGATGTTGGGCAGGTATCCGGCCACGCGGTCGCCGCGCTGCACCCCGAGAGTCACGAGACCGGCTCGCACTCGGCGGACCTCGTCACGCAGCTCGCCGAACGTCAGGTTCGTCTCGCCGCGGGTTTGCGACCGCGCCTTGACTGCGACAGCGTCCAGGTCTGCATCGACTCCGAGCGAATGTTCGGCGTAGTTGATCGACGCACCGACGAACCATTTCGCGCCCGGCATGACGCGGGCCTCGAGAACCGCCTCGTACGGCGTATGTGTGACCACACCGAAGTAGTCCCAGATCGACTCCCAGAAATCTTCGATCTCGACGGTGGACCACCGCTGCAGCGCATCCCAATCCTCGAACTCGAGCCCCCGATGGGTGGACAACCACTCCATGAATGCGCCGACGCGCGAGGCCTTGCGCGCGTCGGCCGGAACAGCTCGCAGAACCGGGGTGGTCTCGGGCGCAGTGGTCTCAGGTTCGGTGGCCACGCGCACCTTCGGGCCACTTCCGTCGAGGAACGCGCTCATGCGTTCTTTCGCTTCGACGCTCGACTGCGCCACGGCAGCCATGAGAGATTCCATCATCAGTCCGTCGTCCTGCGCTACCTCGGCGATTCGCGGGAGCGCTTGCAGAACAGCATAATTGGTGATCGGCGAGTTCTTCGCTATCTTGTGGGCGAGCTCGAGCGCTGTAGCATCTCCGTCGTCCACGAGGTAACCGGCAAGACCGATCCGCTCGCCTTCCGCTGCGGTGAGCACTCGCCCGGTCAGCATCATGTCCTGCATCCGAGCAACGCCGATCAAGCGCGGAACCCGCACCGATGCGCCGCCTCCGACGAACAATCCGCGCTGTCCCTCCGGCAACCCGAAGAACGTGCTCGGCTCCGCTACCCGAATGTGTGCGGCAGTGGCGAGCTCCAGGCCGCCACCTATGACGGCACCGCGGAGGACAGCAACGACAGGCACCACACCATTCGCCATCTCACCGAGCGACGTGTGCCACATCCGTGAGTGATGCAGGCCCCCGACGGCATCGCGTTCGGAAAGTTCGGCCAGATCGAGGCCGGCGCAGAAGTGATCACCGGCGGAGGTCAGCACCACCGCACGCACCCCCTCCGGGGGCGTGCGGAAGAAGTCACCCAACGCCTTCACCGTCGCGTCGTCGAGGGCATTTCGCTTCTTCGGACGGTTGAGCGTGAGAATGCCGACGTCCCCATCTCTGTCGAAGATCAAGGACTCGGAGATAGCGGTAGACATGTCAGTTGACGCCTTTGCGTGTGGTGGTTGCCAGATCCGAGTGCGCCCCGAGTGCGCCGCCGCCCCGGAGGTCCTGCTTACGAATCTTGCCGGAGGCCGTGCGGGGAAGGTCCGACACGAACGTCACGATCTTGGGCACCTTGTAGCGGGCGAGACGTTCGCCGACGAACGCGCACAGGCTCTCTCGATCGAGCGTCGAGTTCGCCGCCGTGACGACGTAGGCGTGTCCCACCTCGCCCCACCGATCGTCGGCAGCCCCGACCACCGCGCACTCCACCACCTCCGGGTGTTGAAAGAGTGCATTCTCGACCTCTGCCGGATACACGTTCTCTCCGCCGGAGATGTACATGTCCTTCATCCGGTCGACGATGTAGATGAAGCCCTCATCGTCCTGGTACGCGATGTCTCCGGTGTGGAACCATCCCCCTGTAGTGAACGCCGCGTCGGTCGCTTCGCTGTTTGCCCAATACCCGGGAGTGACGTTGGGCCCGCGGACGAGCACCTCCCCCGCTGTTCCGCGCTGCGCTTCGTCGCCTGCCCCGTCGACGATTCGCACCTCGTCGAACATCACCTGTTGGCCGGCAGAGCCTGCTTTGCGCACAGCGTCGCGGGGCCCGAGGAAGGTTGCTCCAGGCGCAGTTTCGGTCAATCCGTACCCCTGGCAGAACGTCACTCGCTTGTCGCGATACATCTCGATCAGCCGCGTCGGGATGGGAGCTCCGCCGGACATGACGCTACGGATGGAACCGAGCTCTGCGTCCTCCCACCGTGCGGATTGCGCAAGCTGCGCGTACATCGACGTGACGCCGAACATCCAGGTGACCTTGTAGCGGTCGATCAGATCGAAGGTGTTCTCGACGTCCCATCTGGGTGCAATGACGTTGGTGCCGCCCTTGAGGAACACGGTCAGCACGATCTGATCGAGCGCCGCGACATGAAACATCGGAGCCGACACCAGTGCCACCTCGTCCGAGGACACGTCGACATCGAGCAGCATGTTGTAGCTGTTCCACAGGAGGTTCTCGTGGGTCAGAACAGCCCCTTTGGGGCGTCCCGTCGTCCCGGACGTGTAGAGCACGAAAGCCGGATCGTCGCCACCGACTTCGGCGGCCGACACCGCGTCGGCGGGTGGCACAACCGGCTCGGGAGACCATCGAACGTACTGGACAGCAGTGACTTCGTGTAGTTCGTCGGCGGTGGACGCCAGAGCCGGATCGGCAATCAGTAGAACGACATCGGCGTCGTCGAGTTGATACTCGAGCTCGGGTACCGACAATCGGTGGTTGAGCGGCAGGAAGATCGCGCCCATGCGCACGGTTGCGAGCATCGTCTCGATCAGAGCAGGGTGATTGGGGCCGAGATAGGCGACACGGTCACCGTGTCGCACACCGGACCGTGCCATCTCGTCGACGCGCAGAAGTACTCGGTTGTGCACCTCGCGATACGTGAGCTCGGCACCCAGGTAGATCAACGCGATCGCGTCGGCGCTCATCGACG
>NZ_LVCV01000061.1 GCF_001647195.1 Rhodococcus sp. EPR-157
CGAACAGAACCTCATCCTATGCATTATAGTTGCGTCCCGTCAATCAAATGCATAGTTTTGATCCACGATCTCGGACCGTCACTACACTGCCGATATGCAGAGTGACTCACACACAGGGGGCAATGCCGAGATCATCAGCACTCCACAGTCTCTGCTGCTGGCCTTCATGGGAATGCACCTGCTGCGGAAGCCGATCGCGGTCAGCGGGGCATCGATCGTCGAGGTCTTCGACTGGCTGGGCGTCGGCCCGTCGGCCACCAGGTCACTCCTTGCTCGCATGACCGATCGCGGCATGCTGGGTCGCCACAAGTCGGGACGCAAGACCTTCTATTCGCTCACCGAGCACGGATCCGCTGTGCTCGCGGACGGTTCACGACGGGTGTGGCGCGCCGCCGAGCAATCCTCGTGGGACGGGCAATGGACCATGGTCGCTCTCTCGGTCCCGGAGGATGCACGCCATCTGCGGCATCGCGCACGGTCCCGACTCGGATGGGCGGGGTTCGGCAGCACCGCGTCCGGGCTGTGGGTCACCCCGCGCATCCGCGATGTGTCAGCAATACTGGGGACCGACTTCGAAGGTGCCGACCTCACCGTGACGATCGGCCGAACCCACCCTCCCACCACGGACGAGTCACTGGTCGCAGCAGCCTTCGATCTGGGTCGAATTGCCCAGCACTACGCGGAATTTCACGAGCGTTGGGCAACCAAGGACGTGAGCGAGTTCGACGCCGAGGGCGCCTTCGCCGCCCGCATTCGCCTCCAGGCCGAATGGCTTTCCGTGGGCCGTGCCGATCCGTTGCTGCCGGCGTCCCTGTTACCTCACGCCTGGCCGGCCGACGCCGCGGACCGGCTGTTCCGATCACTCGATGCCGTCCTCGACCGTGCCTCGACCGAGATCGAATCACACGGACTCGACTCGATCGAGGTGTAGTCGAAATCCGGTTCAGACCTCGGTGGCAACCAACTCTTGTTCCACCACAACGCTATTCGCTCGATCGCGAAGGAAGCCACTGACGACATCCGTTATCTCGCGCGCTTTCGGGATCATCGCCTGCATGCTCAGTGCCCCATGGAACACGCCCTCGACGCGATGGCACTCGACCTCGACACCGGCGTCGGCGAGCAGACGCGCGTAGTCCTCGCCCTCGTCTCGCAGGACGTCCAACTCGACGGTGACGACCATGGCGGGTGCGACGCCGGCCAGCGATGCGCGGTTGGGCGAGTTCGCCCACGCGATGTCCGCACCGGCGAGGTAGAGATCCCAGAACCGTTCTCCCGCTGCTGCTGTCAGGAACGGACCGTGCGCGAACTCGACAAGCGAGGCCGTCGCGGCTTCGGGATCGATCGGCGGGTAGACGAGGACTTGAGCGACCAGGTCGATCCCCTCGTCGCGGGCCCCCAGCGCGGTGACCGCCGCCATATGCGCTCCGGCGCTTTCCCCCATCAGCGAGATCCGACGCGGATCTCCGCCGAAGTCACCGATCGACTCGACGGTCCACCGCACAGCGTCGATGCTGTCGTTCACGGCGGCCGGGTACGGGTGTTCGGGCGCAAGGCGATAGTCGACCGAGACGACGATCGACCCGAGCTCCTCGGCCAGATGGCCGCACAGAGGGTCGACGGCGTCGATCGAACCGGCGACGAATCCGCCACCGTGATAGAACACCACGACCGGTAGCGGGCCCTCGAGATCGGGGCGATAGACCCGAAGGCCCTTGCCCGCGACATCGTGCGGTGTCACCGTTCGTCCCGGTATCTGGAACGCGGTCTGCATCTGCACCTGCGCGCGCATGTCCTCGATCGAGATGTCTTCCATCGGGGGCGCACCGGAGAGCATTGCACCCGATACGG
>NZ_LVCV01000062.1 GCF_001647195.1 Rhodococcus sp. EPR-157
ACGCCTGCACCTGTTCGCAGAGGGCCAGGTAGAAGTGCGGACCACCCAGGAACGCATACGCCTTACGCGGTTTACCGGCGATGTTGTCGCCCAGGAACCACGTGTTCGGGGCCAATGGCAGCAACGTCATCTGCAATATGTCGTTCGCCATCGTGTCCCACGCATTTTCGGCACTCGTCAGCGGTTCGACGGCCCGCGCACCCACCTCCGAGGCGCAGGCGATCGCGCCTGCAACGAAGTCGATCTGCTTCTCGATGAGCGTCGGAGTGTTGTATTGCGAAGCGGCGCTCGGTGGCCCGCAGATGTTGAACAAGTTCGGAAAGTTGACCGACGCGAGCCCGAGGAAGCTTGCCGGGCCATCTGCCCAGTGTTGCTTCAATGTCACACCGCCTCGCCCGACGGTGGGGACGGCCAGCTGCGCGCCGGTGAACGCGTCGAATCCGATCGACAGGATGATGACGTCGAATTCGTAGTCCTGGTCGCTCGTTCTGATACCACGTTCGGTGATGCGCTCGATGGGGGTGGACCGCGCATCGACCAGAACGACGTTGTCCTGGTTGTAGACCTCGTAGTAATTCGTTCCCAACGGAGGGCGCTTGGTGGCGTAGGGATGATCGACGGGACACAGCAGTTCAGCGGTCCGCGGGTCGTGTACCCGCGCCTTGATACGATCGCGAATGTACTCGGCAAGAGTGTCGTTCGCCTCCAGCGACGTCGAGATGTCGGTGAAACTCGAGATGGCAAGAGCCAGACCACCTCGTTCCCACATCTCGTCGTATCGTGCTTGCCGCTCCTCGGCCGTCACCGCCAGAGCCGACGTTCTGGGGAGTTCGAACCTGGCCCCGGTGACCGGACTCGCTTCGGCGCGGATCTGCGCATGATGGAGCGCGTTCCACTCCTGCTGCTCGGCATCGATAGGCCTGTTATCCAGAGGTGCAACATAATTGGCAGTACGTTGAAAGACCGTCAGGCTACCGGCAACTTCGGCGACCTCCTGAATGGTTTGAATCCCGGACGAACCGGTGCCCACGACCGCAATGCGCTTCCCGGTCAAGTCCACGTCGGTGGCCGGCCAGGTACTGGTGGCGTACAGCTCGCCCTCGAACGACTCCGAACCAGGAAACTCGGGCGCCTTGGGCTTGGACAATCCACCGGCGCCCGACACGACGAAACGGGCCGTGGTCTGTGCACCGTCGGAGGTGCGAACGGTCCACATCGCGTCGGTGTCGTCCCATTCGAGGCTGTCCACACCCACGCCGAAGGAGATGGAACGCCGAAGGTCCAGTCGATCGGTCACCCACTCGAAGTAGGCGAGGATCTCCGGCTGCCCGGCGAAGCGTTCGCTCCATCGCCACTCGTTCTCGAGTTCGTCGGAGAAGGAGAAGCTGTAGTAGACGGACTCGAAGTCGCATCGCGCCCCGGGATACCGGTTCCAGAACCACGTCCCTCCCGGTCCGTCTGCCAGATCGAACGCCGTGACGGTCATGTTCATCTCGTCGCGGAACTTGTGGATCGCGTACAAACCGGAGAACCCTGCCCCGATGACGACGACGTCAACATCTGCTTTCATGAGAGCTTCCTTACCTCGAATCTGCTGGTGACAGCGATGGTAAGGCGGTCTGCGTGGCCTGCGTCACGGCCATTTCACCAACCCGGCAGCGAATTTTGCGCCAAATGGTCAAACGATCAGGCAAGCCAGGCGTGCAGTCGAAGCGCAAGTTCGAGTTCCAGTCGTCGGCTTTCGATCGCGTAGCCCAACACCTTCTCGGCAGCGTCGAGTCGATAACGCACCGTGTTGTGGTGCAACCCCAATCGGCTGGCGGTGCCCCGAAAGTTCATCGACGACTGCAGGAACGCGTCGAGCGTCTCGCGCTGGCGTGCGGCACCGGACGCAGCGAGAGGACCGAGCACCGTTGTCATGAACGCCCTCGCGGTATCCGGATCAGCGGTACACAGGGCGACCATTTCGACGTCGTCGTATCGCACCCGTACCGGTGGTTCGGATCGCAAACCGGCGACGCGCAGCGCGGCCGTGGCGAATCGGTGACTGCTGACGAATCCCGGCAGCCCCGCCGCAGCCCGACCGACGGCAAGGGTGACGCCTGACATCGGAGTCGACCAATCGAATTGTCGCCCTTCCTGATACCGCACCCAGCACCACACCGTCCGCTGATCGGCAACCACCGTGACCTCGGTGGCAACGCCCGCCGACGACGTCAGGCGATACAGGGCGTTCTTCAGGTCCGAGGCACGGTCATCGTTGCTGTTCGAGCGGAGAATCAAACACAGATGCGGACCCGCCAAGGCCATGCCGAGCCTCTTCTCGATCAGGCCTGCGTCGCCGACGGTACCGTCGAGCACCGACTGCACGAATTCGATGTGCTCGCGAGATCGCTCCTCGGCGATGCGCGCCAACTCGGTGCGGTAGACGCCACCGATACCCTCCACCAAGGACTCCGTCCAGGACAGAATGAACCCCGTCCCGCGCCTGATGACCGCGATCTTGGTCGATTCGGACAGATCGGTGCGGAGCGCCGCCGTGTCGGTCCACAGCTCCACCACCCAGGACGCCACTATCCGATATCCCGCGCTCACCAGTTCCAGTGGCGCTCCCGATCGGACTATATGCAGCGTCTGATCAGCGACCTCCACCGACAGGTCGAACGAACTGGGCTCACGATTGCGGGCAAGTCCGTCGAGCAGAATCGGCAGATTGACCGCCCCACTACCCGCGACGAAGTCCCGCATACCCAAAGCCTCGATTTGCGGATGTCTGCTCATCACGAGTGTCGTCATGTCCTGAACGAGGTCGTCCACATTGGCCCACAGATCCGCCGCGATCTCGCGAACACCTCGATCGACGTCACGCGGGTCCGGTTGCATACCGACATTCTTCATCCGTCCATGTGCGTTCGGACGCACAACGACTCGATTGCCACGAGATCGCCGGGCCCGAGACTCAGTCCTCGTCGAGATGAAAGAGCTCGGCCAGATACAGCGCTACGCGGGCCTGCAGCGAACGCGCCGTGAGCGAGTGGCCGATCAAGGTCTCTGCCTTCCGAAGCCGGTACGTCACCGTATTTCTGGCGACGAACAGCGTGGCGGCAGTTGCACGAGTGTTGTGATTGTCCAGATACGTGGCCACTGTGCGGCGCAGTTCGGCAGTGCCTGCTCCCGGATCTGCCAGATCACCGAGCTCGTAGTCGACGAACTCCCTCGCCCGCTCTCGATCGGTGAGCAGCAGATCGAGCAGATCGATGTCCCGGTAGTGGGTCACCGAGGAATCGCCGCGTACGTAGTTCGCCAACCGATGGGCAACGACTGCTCTTTCGTGGCTCGTGCGAAAGCCTGCGGCGTCCCATCCTGGATCGCCCACGGCCATTCCCACCGAATCCGGAGGCCGCCAGCCCCATTCGGAATCGATCGGAGCGGGTGAATTGCCGAACGCCCAGAGCACAGCGTGCCCTCGGGGAACGAGCAGTACCTGTCGCGCGCCCAGCGCGACCAAGGCCTCTCGCGCAGCGTTGGTCAGCAACTCGTCCCATTCTCCGGGAGCGATCCGCGAGAACACAAGGGCGATATGCCAACGATGGACGACGTCGTAGCGAAGCCGACGCCCCACTTCGCCGAGATCCGTCTCGTCACCGTCGAGCAACGCTCGCAGCGCTGTCTCCCTCGAGATCAATGCCGACTCGTCGAATCGCTGCTGTTCTCCCTCGTATGCGCGGGCTACCTCCACCCAGTAGGCATCGATGAAGTCGAACGCGATATCGGTGACAGCGAGAAGTCGACTGCTTCTCTCCGGTTCGGCCGTCAACTGCGCACACGCTGCCATCAGCCTTCGTACCAGTGCGGCATGACCTTGACGGATCATCGCCCATTGATCGGTGAGGGTGATCCGGCGATGAACGAAGTCGCGGATCTGCGACTCCGATTCGTACGGCAGGGTCGAATCGGAAACCGAACCTTCGTACATGCACTCGAGCATCGACAGCGTCGCCGACTCCACTCCCAAACGGAGAGTGTCCAATTGGGCAGGCCCACCACCGATGTGCGGAAACTCGACGATATTGGCTTCCGCAATTTCTTTGGCGTGCTGAACACCCCACTCGACGGCATCGACGCCGATGATCGCCCCCACGCGTGCGACCGTCTGGGGCAGGCATACCGGAGCGATGTGGGACGGAGCATCGAGCCGTAACTCGCGCACCCAGGAACCGACGTCCACTTCGACCTCCGTTTCGTGCCCCATGCCACCGGGACCACGCACACGCTGAGCATAGCGCCCAAGAAGAGACGTCGATCACATCCACTCTTTGCGCACTGTGCCCTATCGAACGTCGGCGGCGACGGCGCAGACTTCGGTGTCTGCCGCTCGGCACCTCCACAAACATTCGGCACCTCCCCACACAAGGAGCAGATCTCATGACTTCGTCACTCGACCTCGATCGCACATACGGTGGGCGTCCCGACTCGGAACTGACCCGCGAACAGATAATCGACCGCAATCTGTTCGTCGTCGAGGACCACTTCCACAACGAAAACCCGGACTCCGTCGAGAAGGCCGTGGCGCTGTACGCCGACGACATCTCGTGGGAGGCCCCGACCCGGGGTCTCGTCATGACCGATCACCAGGAAATTCTCGAGGCGTACCGGGGCATCTTCCGCACGATCGAATACCGACGCGTCACTCCCCTTCGGCGCTTTGCAACGGAGACCTTCGTCTTCGACGACCAGATCGGCGAGGTGACCATCGTCGGCGACGACATGAAGAATCTGCCCTACCCCACAGGCACCGAGGTCAATTGCCGCCTCGTCCACCTTTTCGAGCTGAAGAACGGCAAGATCACCAGCGAGATCGCGTACGAGATGTGGCGCGAAGCAGGAAGTCCCGCTGCCGTCGACTTCGTGCCCGAGGGCTCTCCAGTGATCGAATTCGACAAATGACCGTCGCCGACGTCGGACCTGCCACTACCGTGCGTACCGTCGGCCACTGGATCGGTGGACGCGGCGAGTACTCCTCACGGACCCTGCCGGTTCTCGATCCAGCCACCGGCGCAGCCGTGGCCGACATGGCCGTCGGTTCTGCCGAGACGGTGGCCCGCGCCGTTGCAGCGGCACAGGACTCGTGGCCGCAGTGGCGCGACCGGACGATTGTCTCGCGTACCCGCGTCCTCGCCCGCTGGGCAGCGCTCGTCCGTGAGCACACCGACGAACTCGCGGCGTCGATTGCACTCGAGAACGGCAAGACCCTCGACGACGCACGGGGCGAACTTGCTCGCGGTGCCGACGCACTCGACGCCGCTGTCGCGGGCGGAGCAGGCCTCAAGGGTGAGCTCGTCGAGCAGACGGGTTCCGCTGTCGACACCGCCATGACTCTGCACTCGTTGGGCGTGTGCGTCGGAATCTCGCCCTTCAATTTTCCGGTGATGGTTCCGTTGGCTCAGGCTTCGTTCGCACTTGCCGCCGGCAACACGTTCGTTCTCAAACCGAGTGAGCAAGACCCGGGGCCGGCACTGCGGATCGCGGAATTGGCAACGCAGGCCAGAATTCCCGACGGCGTGTTCAATGTCGTCAACGGCGACCGCGTCACCGTCGAGCATCTGATCGACCACCCGAATGTCGCGGCCGTGGCCTTCGTCGGTTCGACCCCGACGGCCCGATCCGTGTACGCCAGAGCAGCTGCGAACGGCAAACGCGCCCAGGCGTTCGGTGGAGCAAAGAACCATCTCGTCGTGATGCCGGACGCGAATCTCGCCGCCGCCGCCGACGCTGTGACCTCGGCCGCGTTCGGATCGGCCGGCCAGCGGTGCATGGCCGTCACCACAGCTGTGGCCGTCGGAGACGTCGCCGACCGTCTCGTCCGTGAGTTGGCCATTCGGGCAAGGGCGATCCGAATCGGTGCAGCCCACACGACCGGAACCGAGATGGGCCCGTTGATCTCGAAGGACGCACAGACTCGGGTCCGTGATTCGGTGTCGGGAGCCATTGCCGACGGCGCCGTGGCCGTGGTCGATCGCAGCACCGAGCAACCCGACGGACACCCGGACGGGTTCTTCGCCGGCCCCGCCATCCTCGACCATGTCACCGCCGACATGGAGGTCTATCGCCACGAGGTGTTCGGCCCGGTTCTGGGAATCGTCCGAGTCGACAGCTTCGACGACGCCGTGACCCTGATCGAGAACAACCCGTACGGGAACGGCTCGGCGATATTCACATCCGACGGCGCGAGCGCTCGCGCGTTCCAACGGCGGGTACCGACCGGAATGGTCGGCATCAATGTGCCGATCCCCGTTCCCGTCGCCACCTTCGGCTTCGCCGGATGGAAGGCATCAGCTTTCGGGGACACCGGGCTGCACGACGCATCGTGGCGGTTCTACACCCGGCCCAAATATGTCACCTCCCGCTGGGACGAGTCGCGCACCGGTATCGACCTGGGATTTCGCCCCAACTGACGAGCACCGCCCTACGAAAGGAACAGCAAAAATGAGGTTGATCGGATTTCGACTCGACGGAGTCGATCGGATAGGGCGCGTAGCAGACGGCATCGTTCACGATCTGGGTGACATGCGAGCGTTCTTCCACGGCGGCCCCGAGGCCGGATACGAGCCCCGGGAAACGGGAAGGTACTGGCCCGTCGAGGACGTGCATCGAATCCCTCCCGTCCCGGACAACGCGCGGATCTTCTGCGTCGGAATCAACTATCACGACCATGCGACGGAGGCGAAAGAAACTGGAGGACTCGATCTTCCGAAGTTCCCGATGGTGTTCGGTCGATGGGCACAGTCTCTGGTCGTTCACGACACAGCTGTCCCCGTTCCTCCCAATGAACCAGGTCTGGACTGGGAGGCAGAGCTCGCGGTGGTCATCGGTAGAACCGTTCGCTGCGCGGATCGGAGCACAGCACTCTCCGGAGTCTTCGGATACACCGCATTCAACGACCTGTCGGCCCGAAAGAAACAGCAGGAAACGACCCAATTCACGTTGGGGAAGAATGCCGATTTCTCCGGACCCATCGGGCCGGTACTCGTGACCGCAGACGAAATACCGTCGGGCGGTGTCGGACTTCGCGTTCAGGCACGCGTGAACGGCGAAACGATGCAGGACGCCAATACCGACGACCTGATCCAAGACGTCGCCGCGATCATCGAGTACATCACCGACACAGTCACATTGCTGCCCGGCGACGTGATCGCCACCGGAACGCCCGGCGGTGTCGGCTTTGCTCGAAAGCCTCCGATTCTCCTGAACGCCGGAGACGTCGTGGAAGTCGAGGTCGACCGTATCGGCACGGTCCGTACCCCGATCATGGCCCATACCGGAGGCTGATTCGGGTAATCGACCAGCGTGCCGTGCGGGAAAGTTCGTGGTTCGAGCTACCCTGTTCGTCGGGCCGAATACGGCCTGCACGCAGGGGATTGGGGGGGCGATGGTCCGGCGAGGTGACGGCAGCATCGACCACAACGCGATCCTGACGCTGCAGGCACTACTGCACGAGCAGAGCGTCACCGGTGCCGCCCGACGGCTATTTCTGAGCCCACAGGCGGTGAGCGGGGCGCTGGCTCGATTGAGACTGCACTACGACGACGAACTACTCGAGCGCGTCGGCCGCGACTACCGCCTCACCGCGGTGGCCGAGGAGCTGAAGGTGGAGGTCGACCGGGTTGTCGCTATTCTCGATTCGGCATTGCGTCCGGCCGATCGGATCGATCCGGCCGCTCCGGGACGGCTGTATTCGGTCATGGCAACCGACCACGCGCTGGGCCAGCTCGCCGGCCCTGTGACCACGGTGCTCGCGGAGGCTGCACCGGAGGTCACCGTGCGGTTCGACACCTATCCCGACGCCGAGGCCGACTTTCCGGCCCAGCTCCTCGTCACCGACGTCGTCGTGGCGCCGGAAACAGACGGGATACCGGGTAGGCACCGGGACCTTCTCGACGAGCGGTTGGTCTGCGTCGTGGCGGGATCGGGCCGCAGCGGCGCGGATGCTGAGCTGACGATCGCAGATCTCGAGTCGCTGCCGATGGTGTGTGCCCGGAGGTCTTCCGTATCGGCGGCCGTCGACCGCGTGCTCGAGAAAGCCGGCGTCCGCCAGGAACAGCGGACCGTCGTGGCCAACGATCTGATTCTTCCGTTCGTACTGGCCGAGATGCCGTCCTATGCCTTCGTTCCCGAGTCGGTCGTCCGAGGGTGGACGGCCGGACTCGGGCTGACCGAAGTGAGCGTCCCGCTCGACCTGCCCCGCCTGGTGCATTCTGCCTATTGGCATCCGAGCCGTGACGGTGACGCAGCTGTCCAGTGGTTGATCGGAGTCCTGGTCGACGCAGCGGATATCTGGCGCAGACATCAGAGCGACGGCGCGAACTCGTCCTGAACCGCTGCGGCTGCGGCTACGAGGGTCGAACGCAACCACGCGTGCGCGGGGTCGAGATCCCGTACCGGGTGCCAGTGCAGTGCTTCGTGCATGTCCAGAAGCGGATATGGAGGGTGGATCACGACGAACTGACCGGTCCTCGCGGCGCGGCGAGCGACCCGTTCGGGGACGAGGGCCACCGCATCCGAACCACTCACGGCGTACAACGACCCGAGCCCTCCGAGAACCTCGACTGAGGGACGACGATCGGGACCTCTGTCGTCGATCCATCGGTCGACAACCGTCGTCGACGATCCCGGAAACCGAATGCCGATGGTCGGCATCAGCGGGTAGCTCGCAGCATCGACCGTCCCGTCGCGCAGGAATCGGTTGTCCCGATCGACGAACCCGACTATCCGATCCCGATACAGCAGTATGTGATTGCCGTAGACCCCCATGCCCAGCGGAGACACGACGGCGTCGCAATTGAGCAGTGCCTCGGTTCCTTCGGTCAGACCCGCGAACATGTCGACGAATTCGACTGTGACCGTGCACCTGCGCGCGCGAAGCAATCCTGTCAAGGGTCCGTGCAGCACCGCGACGGCGTAGTCGCTCGCAGCCACGCGAAACACTCGATCGTCGGTGAGAGGGTCGAATGCGGCGTCCAGTCTCAGCACACCACGGATGAGCACACTCGCCGCCCGTGCAGCCGGAAGTAGTTGTCGTGCAAAGGATGTAGGACGAAAGTCCCGACCGATCCGAACGAGCAACTCGTCACCGAAATACTGGCGCAGCTTCGTCAGGGTGGCGCTCATCGCGGGTTGAGATGTGCCGATGGCAGCGGCCGCATTGGTGAGATTTCGCTCGTCCAACAAGGCGACCAGAGCGTCGATCACGTTCAGGTCCAGCCGAAGGAGTGCCGATTCGGCGAAGTGGGGATCCATTTCCCGGTTCGTCACGATTCTCTTCGACACCCTCTCCGCCTGAACATAACTCGGATCGACAGCACCACCGACCGGCCGTCTCGTGACACTACGCGCATTGCTGGCTCGGCGATGAAAAGCACGAGAATTCACCCTCGGTGAATCGAATAGCAGGCATCACTACAGGCGACAACACCACCGAGCCGAACGGCCCTACTGTGAGGAGCACAACACCTGTCGCACCCGTCGACGGTGGACGCGCACTCGCGAATTCTCGAAAGGCTTCCTCATGACCACACTCACCTTGGATCCCATCGCCTCCGACACACCGGACGACGCCGCCGCCCGCAGCGCTGCGATGACCGACCGTCTCTTGGCGGAGATCGACCGAGTCGAGCCGGAATTCGTGGCCGAGATCGCCGGAAACGAAGAAGCCGGTCGGCTCAGCCCTCGATCATTGGATCTGCTACGAGACTTGAACATTCCGTTGATGATGCTGCCAGAGGAGTACGGCGGGTACGGCATGTTCCCCATCGATGCGCTACCGGTGTTGGTCCGGTTGGCGCGAATCGACTCGTCGATCGGATGGATCGGCGGCAACTGGTCGTGCTCAGGAGTGTTTCTGAGCTACCTCGAATCGGACGCAGTCGAGGAGGTTCTCGGTGACGAGGTCGGCTACTTCGGTGTATCGGGGGCTCCGACCGGAACCGCTCGCATCACGGACGGCGGATACGTGCTCAGTGGCAAATGGGGGTTCGGAAGTGGCAATCTCCATGCCGCGTGGGTTTTGGTCAACGCACGAGTTCTCAGCAGTGACGGCAGTCCGGTACCCGGACCCGGCGGCGGGCCCACCATTGCCACCTTCCTGGTGCCGGGAACAGCGATCGAATCCCACGGCAATTGGGACGTGATCGGTCTGCGCGGCACCGGTAGCGTCGACTTCTCGATCACCGAGCAGTTCGTCCCGAACCGCCACCGGACCGATATGTTCGGCCCTCCCAAGCGCGGGGGCAGGCAGATCTCCGGTTCGTTTCTGTCGGTCTTGCCGCTCCTGCACACCTCGTTTGCGTTGGGAACTGCCGAGGGCATTCTGCGCGATCTCGGGACGCTCGCGAGTACGCCGAATTCGAGAGGCGACAAGCTGGCCGACGAGAGCACGTTTCGAGTCGGCTACGCACGCCAGGACATCGCGGTCGCCTCGGCACGGGCGCTGGTATACGAATACTGGCGCGAGGTAGACCACCACCTGAAGTCTGGTGCAGTTCCGCTGCCGCGCCGCACTTTCACTCACTTGCGCCAAGCCACCGTGAATATGCACGACGTGCTTCGCGACCTCGCTGTGTTCGCCTTCAAACGAGGGAGCGGCACGACACTGCACGACGGTCCGCTGCAACGGAGAATTCGTGACGCTTTGGCGGGATGTCAACACCTGATCGCCACGGAGGCGCAGTACGTCGATATCGGCTGGGAGCTGCTCGGTGCGCCACCGAACCGCGTCTGGGGCGACCGGTCGCTGATCGAAATACCCGGCTGACCGACACTCGAGACGAAAAGGACCACCGACATGACCACAATCGCTCCGGACGGCATCGCCTCGCCCACCCTCATCGAGATCGCCACGACGGCCGGTTCGATGCCGGTCCGCACCGCAGGCGACCCCGCTGCCCATGCCGCCGTCATCGTGGTGCATCAGGCGAGCGGACCCACCCCGCAGATCGACGCAGTGATCGCCGATCTGGCCGGTCTCGGCTACTACGCGGTGGCTCCCGACCTGTTCTATCGCAAGAAGAACGAACCAGTGCCGTTTCCGTCCGACCCGTCGATGCTGCCCGCGTTCGACGCCTGGTTGCCCGGTGACTCCGACCTGCTCACCGACCTGTCGGCATTGATCGATCGCCTCGGCGACAACGGGTTCGATCTGGGCCACATCGGCGTCATGGGATATTCGTTCGGTGGCCGAGCCACGTATCTGGCAGCGTCGACGTGGCCACTCGCGGCTGCCGTCACCTACTACGCCGGCGGCATCGGACGTCACCTGCATGTCGGTAACCCCGATCTGGCAGACCTACGCCGCAACACTCTCCGCACACCATGGCTCGGGCTGTACGGCGAAGCCGATCACTTCATCGGCGAGGGCGAGCTCGATCTGCTCGAGGCCCTCGTCGACAGCGCCCCGGTCGTGACCTCGTTGGTCCGCTACCCAGGCGTCCAGCACTCCTTCGACGTGGACGTGCCTGATGCACCCGGCGCGTTCGACGCAGGCGCAGCCGCGAACGCCAGGTCACGGGCCATCGACTTCCTCAGCCAGCACCTCCAGCGGGACGACCGACAAGAATTGATCGACACTCTGTCACAGCAGAACTGGGTGGACGACCCGATGGCAGGCTTCGTCGCACCGGATGCCCTTCGAGCCTCCTCCCCTGTGTGGCCCGATTCTCGTTGGGCATCAGTCGAATTGACAATGCACATTCGGAACGACCAGCGTGAGGTGAGGGAGTACCTGTTGCGACGCATGGAGCCTGCACCGGTCGAAGTGCCGATTGCTGTGGTTTTCGACCTGGGCGGTGACGATCGGCGCGCTCGAATCTACTTCGACAAGTCGTTGTTCGGCTCGAAACAGCCTCGTCGACCGATACTGGCACCGAGCGAAAACGACTTGCCTCCCGACCTCGCCGAGTACCACCGCGCACTCGTCAGCGGTGACCGCGAGAGTCTCGAGAACATCATCGCCCCGGACGCCCGAATGCAGTCCCCGTACGGCGAGATCGACCGAGATCGATTCGTCGCAGAGTTTGCGACGCCGCCCGGTGGACCCACACGCGGTGCGCCGATTCAGTATTGCACCGTGACCTCCGAGTCCGGGACGTACGCCTGCGAGTTCATCGGCTGGCGACGCCCACCTCATTGTGGCGTTGCGGTGTACCGATTCGAGGACGGAAAGATGCAGGCCATGCGTGTGTTCGAAGGCCCGGTATTCCGATGACAGCCATCGGTGACGAAACCATGAAGATCGATGACTTCGTGGCGGTGTTCCGCCACCACGCCGCGGGAGTGGCAGTGGTGACCGCCGCAGGGCCCGACGGTCCGGTGGCCATGACCGTGACGTCGCTGTTCTCCGTCAGCGCCGAGCCCCCGATGTTCGCGTTCAGTGCATCGTCGCTGTCCTCGAGCTCGTCGGCGATACTTGCCGCCGATACCGTTGTGGCACATATCCTCGACGGTGACAACCTCGGTATCGGCAGGCTCGGAGCCACGTCCGCCACGGATCGCTTCTCGGTCCCGTGGCGCGAGTTGGCGACGGGAGAACCCGTCTACGACGGCGTCACGTCCTGGGTCAGAGGTGAGATCGTCTCACTCGTTGAAGCCGGACAATCCACCGTGGTCGTTGCGCGAGCCCTGGAGGGCAGGGCGGAGGGCGACCCTCGGACGCCGCTTGTCTATCACGCACGCGAATGGCATGCCTTGGGTCGTCACTCTCTGATTGCGTGATCTCAGACAGCCATGCCCAGCCTGATGCGATTTCCTTCGACGCCGACCAAAGGTTAGCCTGTACTCATGCGCGCCTTGGGTGCGCTGCGCCGTCGGGCAACCCCCGGCGGCTCATTGCTGTCTGAAACCGAAGGACATCTGTCGTGCTCAACGTTCGTCGCCGTGCCGGAACCCTCGCCGCCTCGGTCGCCCTGGTCGGATCGCTGGTCGCGTGCGGAGCATCCGAGGAGGTGCCCGAAACGGCCGCGGAAGCCACCGACGGTGGGACGTCGTACCCGCTGACGATCGAGAATTGCGGTGAATCGGTGACGTTCACTTCCGCTCCGCAGCGGGTGGTCTCGCTCGATCAGAACTCCACCGAAATTCTGCTCTCGCTCGGCGTGGAGGACCGCATGGTCGGTACCGCGTCGTGGACCGACCCGATCCGTGAGAACCTGGCCGACGCGAATTCCTCGGTTCCCCGACTGGCAGACAACGCCCCCACCTACGAAGTGGTGGTCGACACCGAACCCGATCTCGTCACCGCGTCGTTCGGACGCCACTTCGAGCAGGGCGGCGTCGCAGAACGATCACGCTTCGCCGAAACCGGCGCTGCATCGTATCTTTCACCCACCGATTGCGATGCCGGTCGTAGCGTAAACGGTGGCAACACCCGAACGACACCGCTCACCATGGATTCGCTGTACCAGGAGATCACCGAACTGGCGGCAATCTTCGACGTCAACGAGCGTGGTGCCGAGTTCGTCGACGAACTGAAGACGCGCATGGCCGATGCCACCGCGACAACTGCTGAATCGGGCGTCTCCGTGGCTTTCTGGTTCGCGGACACCAAGAGCCCGTACATCGCGGGCGGACGCGGGTCGGCCGATCTCCTCGCCAGAACGGTCGGCATGACCAACGTCTTCGCCGATACCGACGACGACTGGCCCGCTGTCGGTTGGGAGACCATGGTGGATCGGGATCCGACCGTCCTCGTGCTGGGTGACTTGGCGCGCAACCGTTTTCCCGGCGATCTGCTCGCCGACAAGATCGCGTTCCTCGAGTCCGACCCCGTCACCAGCACGATGGCAGCCGTCCGCGACAAGCGCTACATCTCGCTGCACGGCGCTGAGATGAACCCGTCGATCCGGGCCGTCGACGGTGTCGAAAAGGTGTCGGCCGGCCTGCGCGAGATGGGGCTGTCGTCCTGACCGCGACCATCAGCCCCCGGCCATCCGTCCTGCGCTCCCCCACCTCGCGCCACCTGTGGCGTTGGGTGTTGGCCGTGCTCGGCGGCGTCGTGCTGTGCGTGGTGTCGATCCTTGTCGCCATCACCCTCGGTCCGGCGAACATCTCACTGGTCAACGTCCGCGATGTGGTGCTCAACCATCTCGGCGTCACCGATGTACCGGTGAAGGTGTCGAAGAACGCGATCATCTGGGAGGAGCGGCTACCCCGGGCCCTGGTCGCCGCCGCCAGTGGTGTCGGCCTCGGGATCTGCGGCGTCATCATGCAGTCTCTCCTGCGTAATCCGCTGGCGGACCCGTTCGTGCTGGGGGTTTCCTCGGGTGCGTCGACGGGTGCCGTCGTGGTCGGCGTTCTCGGTGTCGGCGGCGCCGCACTAGGACTGTCCGGGGGTGCGTTCATCGGTGCGTTGGTCGCGTTCGGTCTGGTGCTGTTTCTCGCCCGGATGTCCGGCAGTGGAAACGACCGCGTCATCCTTGCCGGCGTTGCGACCACCCAATTGTTCTCGGCACTCACTTCTTTCGTGATCTTCGCATTCGCGGACTCCGACGAGACCCGCGGCGTGATGTTCTGGCTCCTCGGATCGTTCGAGGGGGTGCGCTGGAACGACGTCGTGCTGTGCGTGACGGTGGCGGGTATCGGCGCGGTGGTGTGTTGCTACTACGCGTACGTGCTCGATGCGTTCGCATTCGGCAACTCGGTGGCATCCTCGTTGGGCTTCGACGTCAAGAAGGTCCGCCTGGCGCTGCTCGTCGGCACCGCCCTGATCACGGCCACGTTGGTCAGCGTGGCCGGAGCCATCGGATTCGTCGGCCTTATTCTTCCACACGCAGCGCGACTACTGGTGGGCCCCAATCACAGCCGACTCGTGCCGACGACCGCGATCATCGGCGCGATCTTCATGGTGTGGGTCGACGCCGTCTCCCGGGTGGCTTTCGCGCCCACCCCACTTCCGGTGGGCGTCGGAACCGCACTGGTCGGCGTCCCCGCCTTCATCGCGATCATGGCTCGCAAGAAAGGAATTCGATGACGCTGCACGCGTCGAACGTCTCCTGGAAGCGTGGCGGCGCGCTGGTGGTCGACGGGGTGACACTACATCCTGGCCCAGGCCGCATGGTGGGACTGTTGGGCCCCAACGGTTCCGGAAAATCCTCACTGCTCCATCTCATGGCCGGAGCGGCGACACCCACCTCCGGCGTCGTCGAGCTGGACGGCGCAGAACTCGGTTCACTCAAACGCAAACACATCGCCGGGGCCGTCGCCGTCGTCGGACAGCACGCCCACACGGACATGGATGTCACGGTTCGCGACGTGGTCCGGCTCGGCAGGATTCCGCACCGCGGAGCCTTCGGCGGGAACGAGAAGGACGAGGACGCGGTGGACAATGCCCTCGCGCACACCGGGCTCACCGACAAGGCGGATCGGTTGTGGCGCACCTTGTCCGGAGGCGAGCAGCAGCGGGCGCACATTGCTCGCGCTCTTGCCCAGCAACCCCGAGAGATGCTGCTGGACGAACCCACCAACCATCTCGACATCCACCATCAACTCGAGCTGCTGGCCCTCGTCGCCCGCCTGCCGATCACCAGCGTCGTCGCGCTCCACGACCTGAACCTGGCCGCAATGTTCTGCGACGAGGTACTTGTCCTCAAGGACGGCAAGGTCGTCGCCGGCGGCACACCCGCAGACGTACTCACCGAGGAACTCATCGCAGAGGTGTACGAAGTGCGGGCGCGAGTGTCCGTCGACGGCGACGACGGTCGAGTGCACATACGATTCGACGCGGCATCGGTCTCGTACGTCAGCTGACCACCGGTCGGCCCGCTCGACCTCCCTGCACAAGACGGGACACCGTCCTCAGGTCTACCGTCCCGGCGACGGCTAGCGCGTCCGAAACTGCGGCCCCACAATGGTATTGGCGACCTTTCCGAGCCGTTCTACCTCGACCTCGACGACGTCACCCGGGACCATGAGCCACGGGGGCGTTCGGGCGTACCCGACTCCTGATGGCGTACCGGTCGCCAGCAGATCTCCAGGGTTCAGCGTGAAAGTTCGGGAGATGTGCGAGAGCGTCTCGCCGATCGAGTAGATCATCCGGTCGGTGTTGGACGACTGTACGGTGGTGCCGTTGACTCGTGTCTCGATCCGCAACCCATCGCGCAGATCTCCCACGTCCTCTGCTGGGACGAGCGGGCCAAGCGGACCCGACCGATCAGCGTTCTTTCCCAGGATCCACTGCGAAGTGAGCTTCTGGGCGCGTCGTGCCGTGATGTCGTTGAAGACCGAGTAACCGATGACGGCTTTCGAGGCATCCTCCGGCGTCGCGTCCACCAGCGATTGGCCCACCCACGCGACAACTTCACCCTCCCAGTCCAAGCCCTGTTCGTCAGCGGGTACCGGAATCTCCGTGCCGCCGACGGTCAGAGAGCTGGTCCACCGAGCGAAAAGCGTCGGGTACGGCGGTAGGTCGTCATCTCTGAAGGACCCTTCTGCGACGTGGTCGGCATAGTTGAGGCCGATACAGATGACGCGTGCACTGGGCAGTACGGGCGGCACCAACCTCACATCGGCGACCGGAACGTCGCGTTCGGGCTGCTTCAGCAATGCCTCCCGGGGAGCGGCCCAGAACGACGACAGTTCGCATATTGTGGCAACGGCATCACCGGATTCGGACAGGCGTCCGACGTCGACATGGCCGTCCGGGAACTGCACCCCGACGATTCGTGAACTCATTGTCCTGACTCCTGCCTCAGATGATTCGAGAAGAGCGCCGGTGCTCGTACCGGGAGACCGCGTCGAGGGTGCGTGCCCTGGTTTCGGTGGTGAACTGTCGGTACAGCTCTCCCGCCGCCTCGGGTTCGCCCAGCTCGAGCGCGGACAGCATCGTTCGGAAGGCTGTTCCGTTGACCCGTCCTGCAGCGTTCTTGTCCTCCGCCGGTGGGTCGATTGCCATCAGAAGCACCCACAGTCGTTGCAGGTGCGGAAACAGGCGTGCACTGACTCGAGCGAGCCAGGGGTTGCCGGTGGCACCGATGACTCCCTCGAACAGCACCGCAATCGTTGCAGCCGTGGCATCCACCGGGTCGACGTCGGTCCCCAGTGGCTCACCCGCTGCCAAACCTCGTAACAGCGTCAATGTCCGATCGTCTACCTTTCCTGTCGCGGTGGCACCGATCATGAACCCGATGTTCTCGAAGACGTCGAACAGTGCAACGGTGTCGTCGACCGAGATATCGGCCACCTGATACCCGTTTCGAGGAACGACATACAGGAGGTCATCCGAAATCAATCTGGTGACGGCCTCGCGGGTAGGAGTTCTGCCGAATCCGGAAAGTTCTTGCAGCTGAGCTTCGTTGAGCCATTGACCGGGCTCCACCCGCCACGTGACCAACGATCGGCGGAGGTTCGCGTATGCCGACTGCGCATGGGGAACCGGCACCGAATCCGCCCGTCCTGACGGAAGTCCCGACGTACTGACGGACATGTTCACCCTTTCGCTCGACTGGTTCCGATGTGGGCCGCCGACGTCCGGGACACCATCTTTCGCCTGTTGAAAATCTTAACCGGTATTGCCGAAACCTTGCGATATCTAGATATATCACGATATACCTATGGAACGGAGCGAAGGAGATTCACATGAGCGTCAACGTCGACGTTGCAATTGTCGGATTCGGACCGGGCGGAGAGGTGCTGGCGTCACTGCTCGGGCAGGCCGGCCATCGAGTGGTGGTGTTCGACAAGTTTCCAGCACCCTACGGACTACCGCGGATGAGCACCTTGGACGGCGAGATTGCGCGGCTGCTGCAGCACGCCAGCAACGCCGAGCAAGCGCTCCAGGGCTCCATCCCTCAACCATTCGTTCGCCTGTTCGGCGCTGACGACAGGCCTGCGGTGACGTTCGATTGGTCACAGGAGTTGTGCGGGCACCCGTATCGGCTGAGCTTGCACCAACCCAACATCGAGTCGGCGATGCAACAGAAGATCGCCGAGTGCAGCAACGTCGACGTGCGTTGGGGTTCGGAGGTAGTCGCAGTCGACGACCTCGGCGATCGCGTACGCGTCACGGCCAGGCCGGTGGACCGTGGCGAGGACGAACACGTCGAGGCCACCTGGGTGGTCGGTATGGACGGAGCGTCGAGCTTCGTGCGCACCGCAGTCGACCTACCCGTCAACGTCGTTCATACACACGACGATCAGTGGTACCTCACCGATTTCGACATACTGGATCCCGACCTCGACCCTCCCGCCACCGAAATCCACATGCTGCCCCACGGACCGTACTTCTGGGGGCCGAACGGGGCACGTCGGTGCCGAACCGACGTCCGGTTGGTTCCCGGTCAGGATCCGGCCGACCTCGCCGACGAGGAGCACGGGTACCGCTGGCTCGAAGAGCAC
>NZ_LVCV01000063.1 GCF_001647195.1 Rhodococcus sp. EPR-157
GCAGAGTGCTCATCGGCGGCGACGCTGCCCATGCCATGACTCCCTACATGGCCCAGGGTTCGTGCTCGGCCATGCGCGACAGCGGAAACCTCGCCTGGAAACTCGATTTGATACTCACCGGCCGAGCCGGCGACGCGCTCCTGGACACCTACGAGGAAGAACGGCTCTCCCATGTCATCCCCATAGTCGAGGGTTCGCTCGGCACCTGGGCGATGACGATCGAGGAGGACGAGGGCAAGGCGGCAGGCCGCGACGCCTTTCTTCGCTCGGGGCAGGCACCCGAACGGCCGGTGCCCACGTTGACCAGCGGCGTACTGCACCGCGAATCCGACGGATCGATCGCCCTCCCGACCGGTGAGCTCTCACCCCAGGGACGCATGCGTATCGGAGATCGAGAGGGCCTGCTCGACGACCTCCTCGGAGTCTACGGCTTCCAATTGATCAGCTCCGTTCCCATCAGCGATTCTCTGACCGATGCGCAGCGATCCGCCGCCGAACGACTGGGCGTGACCTTCGTCGTTCTCGGCGAGGGTGACGGTCACGCCGCCGACCTCGACGCGACCTACACCACCTGGTTGGCCGGCGCAGGTGCCGTCGCCGCTTTGGTACGGCCGGACTTCTATGTCTTCGGTGTGGCCGACAGTGCCTCGGCCACAACCCGATTGCTCGACGAGCTCGTCGAGCAAATCGGCCTGGCTGCCACTGTCGACGCGTAATCACCTGTGTCAGAACCACTTCATCCCGAGGAGACTGTCGTGACCACCACCCCGTACACCGGAAACGCCGAACGACGAGCTGCAGACCGCTCGGCCATCACCGAGGTTCTGCATCGCTACGCCAACTTGGCCGTCGAGAACGCGGATTTCGACTTCATGGGGAAGACTCTGTTCACCGAGGACGGGGTCTTCGTTCTTCCCGATGGAAGGGCGGTCCCGCGCACCGAGAGCCACCAGATACTCGGCGGAACGGGGCCTACCTTGATTCGGCATCACATCACCACGATCGACATCGAGTTCATCAGCGACGACGAGGCGTCCGCCGACAGCTTCTTCATGGCTCTCACCGACCTCGCGCAGCCCGACCACTGGGGACGGTGGCACGACAGCCTTCGACGTCAGGACGACGGCCGTTGGCTGCTGACCAGCAAGGAACCCATCGCCGACGGATTCGCCCCGCACGGCTGGCTCGGCTCGGTTCTGCTGAAGAATCGCCCCGCTATGGAACCAGGTCGCAGCTGATGGTGTCGACACGATCGGTCGAGGTCACGTCCGGCCTCGTCTATGCCGACACCGACGGGGTTCCACTACATGCCGATCTGTTTCGACCTGCGTCGGACGCCCCTGTTCCCGTCGTCGTCTATGTCCACGGAGGCGGTTTCGAGGTCGGATCTCGAACCGATCGGGCGCAAGAACGATTGATACCCTTTGCTGCCCACGGCGTAGCAGTGTTGTCCGTCGACTACCGGTTGGCTCCGGACGCCCACTTCCCCGCTCCCCTGCACGACGTCAGAAATGCCATCCGATGGATCAGGAACAGCGGATCCGATCACGGACTCGACACCGGCCGAATCGGCATCTGGGGTGCGTCCGCCGGGGCGCTTCTCAGTGCGATGGCCGCGCTGCGCCCCGAGGTGAACGAGCTCGGTGACGCATCGGTACAGGCGGCCGCACTGTGGTTCGGTGTGTACGACGTCGCCGCCGCGGGGGCCCGAAGTTGGTTGGAGGGGGCCGTCCTGCCGTCGTCGTTCGAGAGAGCGTTGCTCGGGGCGCAGGCGCCCGAGTCGGATCTGGCGCGTGAGGCCAGTGCGATCGAATCGGTGTCCGCAGACGCTCCGCCGATCTTGCTGGCCCACGGTGACCGTGACCAGATGGTGTCGATCGCCCAGTCGGCGGATCTGCACCGAGCGCTGGTGCGGGCCGGCAGCAAGACGACGTTCGTCACGGTCGGTGGCGCGGGACACGAGGACGTTCGGTTCGAGACCCACACCCACCTTGCAATGACGGCTGCATTCTTCGAATCCGAACTGACACAAACTATGTGACCGAATTCGGTCGACCGAAGGAGTCAACGATGACTGCAACACCCACCATACCGACCGACGCCGGCAACGGTCCCGTCTTCGACGAGGCCAACGCGCAGTACCGAGGAGCCGCGCGGCACGAGTATCTGGCAACTCTGCGTGAAGGGCCGGTGCCGATCGCGTGGGATCTGTTCGGCCGCGCGCATCTGTTGCGATACCACGATGTGCGATCGGTTTTCCTCGATCCCGAGGGTGCCGTGAATGTCGGTGCAGGTCTGGCCATTGCGCTCGGTGCGACGTCCGGCCCGCTCTTCGACTGGCAATCACACGCGCTCATCGTGCAGAACCCGCCCCGACACACCGCCATGCGGGGGGCCATCAGATCCATCAATGCGCGTCTGGCCCGCCGTCTCGCTCCGCTCATCGAGGAGCAGACCCATCGTTTGGTCGACGAGTTTCCGTCCGACGGCGTCGTCGACCTGGTGCACGCCTTCTGTTTCACCCTGCCCGTGCGGGTCATCATGGGTCTGCTCGGACTGCCCGAGTCGGACGAGGCACAGATCGGCGAATGGTCGCCGCGGGCGTTGCCGTCGCGCCCCGAAGGAGTACCGGACGCCGATCGGGTCAATGCCCTCTTCCGGGAGTATGCAGAGGCGCGTATCGAAGAACGCCGCGCTGCCCCGCGTGACGACGATCTTCTGACCGACCTGATTCATGCTCAGGACAGGGGCGACATCACTCCCGACGAACTGTGGGCGACAGTGCAGACACTCGTTCTCGCCGGACATGAGACGACATCCGGAGCGCTCGCCACGGGAGTGCACGCGATGCTGACACACGACAACCAGTGGGAACAATTGAAATCCGATCCGTCACTTGCCGATGGCGCAGCCGAGGAGATGCTGCGATGGGACGCCGCTGCTCCGGAAATGGGACGAGTACTGACCAGGGACTGGGAGATCGGTGGCCGAATCCTGCACGCAGGTACCGTTGTGGCACTGAACCTTACGTCCGCGAACCGTGACCCACGAGTCTTCGAGAGGCCGGACGAATTCGACATCCGGCGGTCCAATTCCAAGGAGCATCTGAGTTTCGGCGTCGGGATTCACCGCTGCACGGGTGCGCCGGTAGCGCAGGTCGAGATGCCGATTGCCCTGCGCGTTCTGGCGGAGCGGCTCGACCATCTGTCGCTGGCGGAGGAACCCAGCTACGACCCCGGCTTCTTTCGACAGTTCGATTCCCTGCGTGTACATGTTCGGACCAACCCTCGGCGCGCCCGGTGAGCGCGGACGTCGGGCGCCGTTCGACGCGCCCGGACAACCTCGGCACCGACCAGATCACGGACACCGTGCTCTCACAAATCCGCGCGGCCGACCCGAGAACTGGCCAACTGGCGAAGTCCCTCGTGACACACATCCACGACTTCATCCGCGAAAACGGCGTCACGTGGGACGAGTGGATGACGGGACTGGACTTCCTCGCGCGCGTCGGACAATGGACGAGCGAGTCTCGGAACGAGGCAATTCTGATGTCGGACACCTCGGGTAGCTCGACGCTCGTCGATGCACTCAACAACGTCGGTCCGGCAAACATGACGCCGACAACGGTGGAGGGCCCATTCCACTCCGTTGCACCGCCACGACAGATGGGCGACATCATTGCCACGCCGGAACAGTGGGCGCGTGGCGAGTGGACACTCATGCACGGCCGAGTGCTCGACACCGACGGGGTACCCCTGTCCGGTGCGACCGTCGACATCTGGCAGGCCGACCAGACCGGTCTGTACGACGTGCAGGACGCGCACATGCAGCCCGGTGATCTTCGAGCTCTCCTCACCACCGATGAAGACGGGCGGTACTGGTTCCGAACGGTCAAGCCATGCAGCTACCCGGTTCCGACCGACGGTCCGGGTGGTGAGTGGTTGCGGACCACCGGTCGACAACCTATGCGGCCGGCCCACATTCACGTGCGCGTCGAGGCACCGGGACATCGGACGCTCGTCACCCACCTGTTCGTCGCGGAAGACCCTTACCTCGATATCGACGCCGCGTTCGGCGTTCGTGAGGGGCTGGTTCTGGACTTTCCACTCGTCGAGGACGGCCGGTCGATCGCCGACCAAGACATGCCCGGCGCATATTTCGATGTCGAATTCGACCTCGTCTTGGTTGCCGAAGACTGGACGAGTTGACGACTTCACGTGGTCGGACTCTCCCTCTGGAGCCCCTCAATTAGACTTGCGGCGTGAACGATCGGGTCGGTGACTGGCACGTCAGTGGCGTCGTCGAGCTCACCGGCCGCCCGGACGGTGCCGGGCTGCTGCCGCCGGGTTCGGCTGCCACGGTCGCGCGCCAACTGTCGACGTACCTTCGTCGTGCCACCGCTCGCAGTGCACATGTCATCGACGTCGACGGACGCGCCTTGCTGTCCGAACGAGCTCGATTCACCGGCTGGACGCGGCAAGGAAGGCGCTCGGTAGGCGGGCACACCCGACTGCTCCCTACCTCCGACGGTTGGGTCGTAGTGGCATGCGCTCGCCCCGACGACCCTGCGTTGCTCGGCGCTCTGATCGGCCATGACATCACCGAAGTTGATCCGTGGCCTCTTGTCGAAGACTGGATACTCGCTCACGCCCACGAATACTCGAAAATCGAGACCCCTCGACTTCCCGACGGTGCCCGACGTGGAAACACCGACTTCTACCGCTTGCTGCACGGTGGCCACGAATCGCTCGTGATCGATCCGTCCGGATCCGACGTGCCACCCTTTCGGACATCCACAGCACCTGGGCGGCAACAGTTGCGGCGTAGGGGTTTTCGTCGAATCTGCTTCTGAAGATCGACAGTTCGTCGTCCACATCGTCCGACGCAAAAAATTCGGGGCGATCACTTCCGCGGCCCGAGCAGACAGTAGTGTCCACCGCGCTCGCCTAGGTAAGCGGGATCCGCGGCCAGCGGGTCCCCCGGGGCGTCGATACCTGTCCGGGCCGACTATTGCTACGAGCTGAATTCTGCGTACAACTCAGGAAGAAGAGCTGCGAGATGGTTCATCTCCTGTCCACAATGAAGCATCAGGTCTCGGGCAAGATCCAGTCCGACAACGAGATCGGCGGGATCCACCGATGCGCCACGACGCACAGCGCAGGTGGCCTGCTTCAGGTCGGGAACGTGCAGTCCGCGCAGGTTCAGATAAAAGCGACTGCGCATTTCGGCACCATCGTCGAATGGCCTGATCTGATGGGCGAGCCAGCCCAAATCCACCGGTGCGATGGCGCTACCGACTCTTCCCAGGACCACCGTCTGGTCTGCAGGGACGTCGAATCCGTGCAGTCCCGGGTCACGAAAGCCGATCATCAACTGTTGCAGTTTCGGGCCGACGTATTCGTCCACGAACGTTGTGTTGCCGACGTACTTTGCCCTGTCCGGAATGTCGAACGCAGTCCGGTCCTCCGCGAGAGCGGCATACAGGTGAGCGTCGGGATGCCAGAGCTTGTAGCGAGCAGCCTCGGTGGAGTGCCATCCGAACCACCAGTCCCACATCGCCGCCGTGACACGCGGCATCACGGTGCGGACAGCGACGAAAACCACTCCATCGGCGAGTTGTCCGTAACCAGTTTCGATCGATGAGTAGCCGACCGGCCCGAGATCGTTTGTAATCGAGGCGAATCCGGGTATCGCATCGGGGGTCAGGGCTGGGCCGACATACGCGTCCTCGACGGTGGCCGGCGCTGGAGCCGTTCGGTCTGCCATGTAGCGGGCATACGGTCGATCTCGGTCGCCCTCCCGATAGCCCTGGTATCGACCGCCGCATTCCTCGGTCGAGCCCGCCTCGGGTGCCGCGCTCGACTTCGCTGACGGCCCGAGAACAGCTGCGGCCATCGCTGCAGCCGCGCCGAAAACGATCTGTCGTCGCGTCGGCCGCCTATCCATCACAACTACTACTCAACATCTGTTGAGGCTATGGCTACAGCACGGTACATGTCAACGCCCCGACTCCGAGACCACTACATCGCCGGGGCCACGGAGAATTCAGCACGGCGCCGATTCACGCCGGCCGCACTGCTTTACGCGAACTCCGCACGATTGACATGATGCCGATGATCAGGGGCACCTGCAGGAACACGATCGCATTCAGCGCATCGTTCGGGAGCGGAAGCCGATCGAAAAATTGCGCTGTGCCCGTGACGATCAGGACCAGAAGCGTTGCCTGCATCGCCGCGGCGTGGCGACGCTGCCAATCCCGGCGTCTACGGAACGCCACCTGTGTCACTCCGTACCCGGTAAGGGCGATCAGCAGAATCGAGCAGAACTGGATCTACAACGGCGTCGATGGCAGATGCGACGTTGACCTGCAGGCACCAAGACGCACCCCTCTGCATGGTCCGCAGCCTGAGGCGTCCTTCGAACCACCGGGCGAATCGACAGTTCGTCGTCCACATCATCCCTTCGAAGAAGGATCGGCAACATCGTCACCGAACTACCGTAGGCAGTCGATCACCCTTCGCCACGAATCTTGCGGTGAAGTCCGTTCACAGACGAAGTAGCCCACTGCAAACCCTGGCGTGACTCGATGAACGCGAACGGTCGCGTCACAATTCTCTCGTCAACGCCTCAACCGGCCACAACCTCGTACACGTCATCGGCTGCGCTGGCGAGCAACCGGCCTGCCATCTCCTTTTTGAGTTCGGTGAGATGCGCTTCCTCGGCGTCGGTGCGGTCGACTTTGCGTCCCAAGGTGATGAACTCATCAGTGACGAATCCTTCACGCACTTCGAGGCGCAGCGTGCGATTTCGGTAGCCAACGACAAAAACGTAGGCCGCCAGAATGCCGCGATCGGTGCGCGCGAGTGCGGGGTCGACCGTGAAGCGATCGCTCGTGACGGCGCGCGTGACCAGTTCCATCGTGTCACGCACGCCGGGCCCCGCGTGCGCTGTCGCAATGGTGATTTCGCGTCGTTCGACCGGACCACCGTCGGCCAGGAGCGCGAGCGCGCGTTCGAGAACCTTGAAGGCGTGTGCCACTCCCCCTGGATAACCGGGGCCGTGATATTTCGTCACGTCGTCGATCGTGAAGGAGATCGGCATGCCCCGATCGGTCACGTCGAGGCTGCTCGTCGTAGATAGTTGCACAGTCATGCGTTGGTCCTTACCGTGTGGGAGTTGTCGGTCGCGAATCGAGCGATCCAGGGCATGAAGCCGTCGAGGAAGCGTTCGGTGGCGGGCATGAAGTATGCACCGTAGTGCGACATCGGATCGAGAGTGGCGATCACCAATGTTCCTGGTGTACTGACCTTGTCGACGTACACCAATGCTTCACCGGTGGGGAGCGTGATCAACGTCTGCGAGCCCTCCGGTGGTTGTACAACACCGTGATAGTGCCACGAACAGTCACCGACGCCGAGGTGCTCGAAGAACGAGTGGGTCGGGTTGGGGGTCGAGAGCCCGAGGCTCGAGCCGGGCTCGAGCCACCACCAGTAGTTGGTGGGACGGTGTTCCCAACGCACACCGGGCAGGAACTCCGGAAGCGGTTCGCCGCCGCTGAACGACACCACCGTGCCACCTGCTTCGAGTAGTTCGAGGATTCTCGGCGCGGCCGCGGTGAGGAGTCCACGGTGGATACGCTCGGGAATGATGACGGCCTCGTAGCCGGTCAGATCGGTCGCGGGCAGTTCCGGCAGATAGAGCAGTCCCCCGCCGAGATGAGTAGCGTACTTCTCCGTCGTGAGTGCACGATAGTGGTGTGCGCTACCGCCGTACACCGCCGCCACCCCGGAACCTGTGCCAGTAGAAGGAGTGCTCAGGATCGGCGCCCACTCGTCGATTCGCGCAGGCGAACTACTCGACCGGCCCGATTCAGACTGCAGGGCTTCCGCTTCGCCGACGGCCCACGCTGCCAGTTGCTCCGGGATCTTCGACGCCGTGCTGTCCTCTATTCCGACGCTGTATGCGAAGAGGTCCCCGGTTGCATGCACCAATATCGTTCCGGGGGTCGACATTCGATCGATGTACGTCGTCGGTTCGCCGCCTGCGAGCCGAACCAGCACTTCAGCTCCCTCCGGCACCGGATGGTGGCCCCTGGCGAAGAAGCCCGATACGCCGCGGCGGGTGCTCATATCGCCGAGTTCGACGCCCTCGAAAACCGGGTGCGCAGCCACTTCAGCCACCTGGTATGCGGTGCGAGAGGGCGGTGCAACGGGCTTGAAATGGCCTGCTCCCGGCAGCCAGTCACGGTGCAGATGACCGCCGAAGATGACCACTTTTCCGGCGTCGAGAAAGCGCCGGACGACGTCACGAATTCGGCTCAGGTGTTCCTGGTCGACTGTCGAGGACATCACCAGCACTGAAAACGGAACCAGAGCGGAGTCCGAGAGCTCGTAGCAGTCGATCGGTGAGACGTCGAAACCCAAAGCCCCGCTTGCGAAGGGCGAGGACTCACCGGACGGGTACATCGTAACGAGCGCAAACTTGATCATGAGAGTTCCTCTCAGAAGTTCTGATGGGCGCGGCCGGCGGCAGCGATCAGGGCTGCTGTGTAATGGTGTCGAGGGTTGGTCAGCACACGGTCTGTCGGGCCGCTCTCGACCACGTGTCCACCCTGCATGACGACAACCCGATGCGAACCACGTTGTGCCAACGCGAGATCGTGCGTGATATGCAGCATCGCGGTTCCGTGAGTTCGGTTCAAATCCCCCATGAGTTCGACAATCTCGCCCCGCAGGGACGCGTCGAGACCGCTGGTCGGTTCGTCCGCAAGTATCAACCGCGGCCCCGTAACCATCGCCCTGGCGAACGCCACTCGTTGACGCTCTCCACCCGACAGTTCGTGGGCATACCGAACGCTGTAGCGGGCCGCCGGAGTCAAATTCACCGAGTTCAAGGCCTCCATCACGGCTTTGCGACGAGATTCATTGTCACCCATTCGGTGAATCACCATCGACTCGGCCACTATGTCTGCGACCCGCATCGTCGGAGGTAGCGACGCGTACGGATCCTGAAAGATCAGGTGAATGTCTCGTCGGACCCGTCGTACTCGACGGCGCGACAGCCCGACAATGTCGACCCCGTCGAACAGCACTCTTCCGCTCGATGGCTCGACCAATCCGGCGACCGCTTTCGCCACTGTCGACTTACCTGCGCCCGAACCTCCTACCAGAGCGACAGATTCGCCGGCATCGACGGACAGCGAGACCTCGTCGACCGCGATGCGTCCGTGAAACAGAACGGACAAGCGCGAGACTTCCAGCATGACTCCCTGCGCATCCTGCAGTGATCTTGGTGAATCGGACAAGGTCATCGCGCCGTCTCCAAGGGCTCGCCTGGCGTCAGAACGGTCAACGCGTCCATGAGCCGTCGGGTATACGGATGCGCAGGACGGTCGAATATTTCCGACGTCGTGCCAATTTCGACGATCTCTCCATCCTTCATCACCGCGATACGATCGGCGATTCGTTCCATCGATCGAAGGTTGTGCGAAACGATCAGCAGCGCCAGACCGAGCTTTGCTTGCAGATCGGCCAACAAATCCAGAATGTCGTTCTCCACCAACACATCCAGACCACTGGTCGGCTCGTCCGCGACGAGTACCGCAGGACTGTTCATCAATGCCATCGCGATCACTACTCGCTGGCGCATACCACCGGAAAGCTCATGGGGATAGGCATCGATCCGGCCGACGTCGATGCCAACGAGGGCCAGTGACTCCGCGGCCCGCTCTCGTGCTTGCGTCCGGGTACAGGACGTGTGTGCGGTGAGTGCTTCCATCAGCTGGGTACCAACTTTCTGGACGGGATCGAGCGCGCTCATTGCCTCCTGGGGGACAAGAGCAATTCGGTTTCCGCGCATTGCCTGCACGTCGCGAGGAGACATAGTGGTCATGTCCACTCCGCACACCCGCACCGATCCCCCGACAGTCTCCGCACCCGGGGCAAGTAGGCCCATGGTCGACGCCACAACGGTGGACTTCCCGCTGCCCGACTCACCTACCAGTGCCACCGTCTCCCCCGCTGCCACAGTGAAGCTCACGCCGTCGACAACGACGCGGCCTGCGCCGTAGGACACCGTGAGACCGTCCACGGATAGGGCCGCAGCGGTAGCGATCAGCGCAGTGGGCCGCTGTACGGCTTTCTTCGACCGGCGGGAGAGCGCGGGGCGGGCAGTCTCTTCGAGAGCGTTTCCGATCAGTGCAAACCCCAGGACCGTTGCCGCGATCGCAAGTCCTGGCGGGATCACCCACCACAACCATGCGTCGGTAAGAAATGCACTACGCGCGTGCGCCAAAGACAAGACCGAACCCCAACTGACAGCGGAGATGTCACCGAGACCGAGGAACGCAAGCGAGGCCTCGAGCAGAATTGCGGTCTTGGTTGCCAAGATGAACTGCGGAACCGCCAACGGAAGTACTGCCCGCGAGATGTGGCGGCGAAGTACATAGCCGGGGCCTGCGCCCATGGATCTGAGCGATTGAATGTAGTCACGTTCGCGCAACGAGAGCACTTGCGAGCGCAATTCCCGCGCCAATCCGGCCCACAGCACCGACGAAATGACCAGTATCTGTGTCTGCAGACCCGGACCGAAGAACACCCCTATGACGATCGTGAGTGGTAGAACCGGCAGCGACAGAACAACATCGGTGATGCGCATCGACACCGAGTCCACCCAACCCCGACAGTATCCGGCGATCACGCCCACCACAACGCCGATCACAGTCGCAGCCAGTGCCGCAACGACACCGATCAGCAGCGACACACGGGCGCCGTGGATGAGCAACGACAGCAGATCGTGTCCGACATCGTCCGAGCCCAACCAGTGCGAACCCGAAGGCGCGGCAAACGGCCTCGTGACCCGCTCGGTGGGGTCGTAGGGCGCCAGCCACGGTGCGAACACTGCGCATGCGAACAACACCGCGAGGATCGACACACCGACGGCGGCCATTCTCCTCGATCGAGAAGTCACCGCATCGCCGTTCGAGCTATGCCCCCTCATGCCGCCACCGCCGCTGCGGCGCGTTGCTGCCGACGCAACCTCGGGTCGATAAACGGGTAAGCGAGGTCCGCCAACAAGTTGGCAGCGACGATACCCACGGTTGCAAGAAGAAACGCGCCTTGCAGCAAGGGGTAGTCGCGAGTGGTCACTGCGTCGAACGTCAGTTTTCCCAAACCCGGATAGGCGAAGACACTTTCGACCACAACCGCGCCGGAAAGCATGGCCCCGGCGGCCAGGGTCAGACTGGTGAAAACAGGAAGGAGCGCGTTGCGCAGCGCATGGCCGAATGCCACACGCCGCTCGGACAAGCCCTTCGCCCGAGCGAGTCTGATGAACGGTTCCTCGAGTACTCCTACCGTCGAGGCCCTCGCCAGCAGAAAGAAGCCGCCGATGCTGGCAACAGCCAAGGTTGCAACGGGGAGGACCATACGAGTGGCCACCTCGGTAAGCCAGGCCCATCCCGACGCATCGATAGTCGCCGCCCCGTACGAGGGAAACCACCCCAATTGCACCGAGAACACCGCAATCAGAATCATCCCCACCCAGAACCCAGGCATGGAATCGACCGCGAGCACCGACGTGACCGTCGCCGTTTCGCGTTTCGTCCCGCGCCTGAAAGCCGCCCATGTCCCGAGGATCGTCCCGAGCCCAGCCGCAATCGCCACCCCGAAGCCGACCAGCGCCAGGGTCCACGGCAGTTTGTCCATCAGTACGTCCAGCACGGACCTGTTGTGCGATATCGACATTCCCAGGTCACCGTGGAAGAGCCCTGTCCAGAAGGACAGATACTGTTCGGGCACCGATCGGTCCAATCCGTAACCCGCACGAATTTGTTCGACGGATTCAGCCGCGAGATTTCCCTCGGCTCCGCCGTAGAGATACTGGACTGGATCACCCGGCGCGATGAACGGCAAAGCAAAATTCAACGAAACCGCCGCCCACAGCACGAGGAGATACTGCCCGGCTCGACGTGCGAGGAGCATCAGTTGCTCGGAGCGATCGCGTGCGCCTGTTCACTGACCTCGCGTGGGAGGAACGACCACTTGTGGACGATTCCGTACCCCGGTGTTTCTGCCCAACCGTCGAAGGTGTCCGACCGAAATCCCCAGTACTCGTCCGGGTAATACAGGCCGATGGCAGTGGGCTGCTCGTTGAACAGATCCTGAACCTCGTACAGCGCATCGATGCGCGCGTCGTTGGTCTCCGTGCTCTGCCACTTCTCGTACAGCGCGTCGAATTCCGGGTACGCGACGTCGGGGGCCTTCCATAGATTCCCCGAGCGATGCGACATGATGAATTGGGTCGAATCAGCAACGGCGTGTGGCGAATTCGTGGTGACCAGCATGTCGTAGGTCTTCTTCGACGACACCTCCGAGAATGATCCAGCATCGAGTGCAGTGATCGTCACATCGAGCCCGATCGCGCGGAAGTCCTCGACGAGGAGCTCGGCGGACCGCACGTCGGTCGACTGTCCCCCGCTGACGTGAATCGCGAACGCCAGCTTCTCACCGACTGCGTTCTCTCGGAATCCATCCCCGTCGCCGTCGACGAATCCAAGCCCGTCGAGAATGCGGTTCGCGTCCGCGACATCGTAGGGAGTGTTCGTATCCGGCGCCGCGAACGGAGCGTCCGGGTGGACGTAACCCTGGGTGGCTGGACGGCCGCGTCCCAGCGCGACTACGTCGAGGAGCTGCTCACGATCGACCGCGCGACTCAGTGCCGTCCGGAATTTCGGTTCACTGAAGGGCTGTTCGAGAAAGTTGAGCTTGAGTTCGGGGTACTGCAGCGGAGACGCCTCGATGACGCCGATGTCGGAGTCGCTCTGGAATTGATCGATCAGTTCTGGCGCAAGCGGTGTGGTGGATGCATCGATCTGGCCGGAGCGCAGAGCTGTGAAGACCGCCGACGCGTCGGGGATCACCGGCATGACGAGTTCGTCGACGGTCGGCGTGCCGGCGAAGTAGTCCGTGTTGGCCTCGAACCGATAGCCCGAGGTGGGGCTGTAGTCGGCCAGCTCGAACGGTCCGGTGCCGATCGGTAGATCGGTCACCTCCTTGGCCTTGGCCGGGTCGACCGAGCTCCAGATGTGCTCGGGCAAGATCGGACGGTCCGCGAGCGTGACGGTGCCGAGCTCCGGGCACGCATAGTCACACACGAATCTGACGCCGCTCTCGGTCGGTACGACGGTCGAGATCGAGGGCGTGTCGTTGATGTGGTGGGTGAAGCGACCGGTCGGCGCAGCATGCATGAAGTGAAAACTGAACACGACGTCATCGGCTGTGAGTGCTTCGCCATCGTGCCACTTCACGTCGTTTCGAAGCTCGACCTCCCACGTCTTGGCGTCGATCTGGTTCACCGAGGTAGCCAGCCACGGTTGCGGATCTGCGACGTACGGCGACGGAGAGAGGAGTTTGTCGTAGATCAACTCGGTCATCTGGTCTGTCTGACCGACGAAGATGTTCAGCGGGCCGGAATCCTTGTCGACCGCGATGGTCAGGCTCGATGCCGCTGCATCGCCGGTATCGGGATTGCTGTCGGAGGCGCACGCAGAGGCGGCCATCGACGACACGAGCACAAGCGACAGGGCGCATGCTCGACGGCGACTTGCGACCGATAACTTAACCATGGCTGTCCTTAGTGAGGTTTGGCTTGCCTATTTAGATTGTTAGACAGTAAGCATGCCTCGACCAGGACGAAACACCGGGGTGCCAACGAGGGCGGGACTCACGACAGGCTGATGGTCTCTGACCACGAACTCCACGCCCCGATCGGGTGAACCGCCATCGAGTCCGGCGACTACGCAATTGGCGCGCTGGGCTTCTTGGATTTTGCCAACCCGCCGAGGATTTCGTCGGTGTGTTGACCGAGTTCCGGTCCCACGTCGCGGATTGCAACCGATCGCTCGCCGATCACCGGGACGATTCCGGGGAACCCCACGTCGACCGGATTCGGACCACCGGTATCGACGCAAAAGCTCTGGATCATGTTGCGAGACAGGATTTGCTCGTCCTGACATATGTCGGCGGCCGTATGGATGGGTCCACTCGGAACCTCCGCCGCATCGAGTACGGCGAGGGCCTCCGGACGGGTGAGCGTCGCAGCCCACGCCCCGATTGCATCGTCGAGTTCGTCGCGGCGTTTCCATCGACCGGCACCGCCCGCCAATTCTGGATCGGTAGCCAGGTCGACGCGCCCGATCGCGTGCATATATCGAACGAAGATGCCGTCGCCGTTTCCTGCGACGACGATCGAGGATCCATCCGAGCATATGTAGGCGTTCGAGGGAGCGATCCCTTCCATTCGTCCACCGAGTCGCTTTCGTTCGACGCCGTACGCAAGGTAGTCCGGAATCAGCGATTCCATCACCGAGAACATCGATTCGCTCAGAGCGACATCGATGACTCGAGACGACAACGGGAGTGGACCCTCCTTTTCGGAGCGAGACAGGTTATGCAATAGCCCCATGACAGCACCGAAGCCCGCGTACAGCGCGGCGATGGTGTCACCTATGGACACTCCGACACGCACCGGTGGCCGATCGGGATCACCGACCAACTCTCGAAAACCGCTGTACGCCTCTGCAACTGCAGCGAACCCCGGACGTTTGGAGAGAGGCCCTGTCTGACCGAACGCCGAAATTCGTACCACAACCACATTCGGATTGACCGCGTCGAGTTCGGCTGGACCGATACCCCACTTCTCCAACGTCCCGGGCCTGAAGTTCTCGACCACGACGTCACAGGAAGCAACCAAATCGAGGACGTGCGCTCGGCCCTCCTCTGTCTTGAGATCGAGCACGATCGACTTCTTGTTCCGGTTGAGTGTGCGAAACAACATGGAGGTCGTACCGCCGTACAAGCGCCACGATCTTGTCTCGTCACCGGTTATCGGCCGTTCCACCTTGATCACTTCGGCACCGAAGTCCGCGAGCAATCGTGCCGCTGTAGGTCCGGCGATGTAGTTGCCCAGTTCGAGTACACGAAAGCCACTCAGCGGCAGTGCATTCGATTCGGCCAAGGGATCTTGGATGGGCACAACTGCCTCCGTCGCGTGCGGGCGAAAGTGAACTCACCCACAGTACCATTGAGTACGGTACTGAGCGACTGCTTTACCGTCTCGTGATCAGCTCGAAGATCGAATGTACTTCCGCCACAGTGGGAGTGGGTAAGCTGCCTCGCGCATGCACGAACCCGATTCCCGAATACACCAAGATGCCTGCCCGCAACCGCGCCTCCTCCGGATCGAAACCGAGATCCAGCATGGAGCGCTGCACTACCTCGAAGATACGATTGTCCAACTGCCGCACCGCCTCGGCGATCTTGTCGTAGTTTCGAGCCCAGTCGCGAACAGCCGACTCCACCGCCCAAGTTCGCTGGTCGATCAATATCTCCGCCATTATCCGTAGGCGTTGCTCTACCTCGACGGACTCCAGACCCATCAACCCGCGAAGCGTGTCATTCTGACTGTCGCACCACTTGTCCGCAATGGCTTCCATCAACTTGTCGATATCCGCGAAATGCCAATAGAAGCTACCTTTGGTCACCTCGAGACGTTCGCACAGTCTTGTGATTTTCACCCCGGAGACTCCGTCGGACGCCATCAGCTCGAACGAAGCGTTGATCCAGTCGTCAACCGACAACCGCCTTGCGCGCCGCGCGGGCTTGGCATCGACCTTCGCTCCCGCGGACTTCTTCGCGGGTACGCGGCGCGACGGTGACGCCTTGCGTATGCCTGCCATCAGAGTGAGCTCCTCCCAGTTCGTGCGGCGTGCCGCCCTTCGATCGTACGATCCGTAGCCCTCATCCGGCGGAAAGGCTATCGAGGACCACCTGACGAACGAGCGGGTTCTGCATCAGTTGCAGATGATTCGTACGATCGCTTCCGTCCAGGCTCTGAAGGATCCTGTTGTCGCTACCAGGCACTGCAGCCGATAGAGGATCGGTCATGAGCCCGTCGAACAGTGAAATCACGTTGACGTACCGCACCCCGGGAGTGGTCCACCCCCCGCGCGCGGCGTCGAACATGTAGCCCGAATCGGCGACGATCTGGCCGCACGCCGCGCAGGCCGGATCGAGTAGGGGCTTCTCGAGGGCCGCGAGCTCGTCGTAGATTCCGATGCTCCGATTGAACGCAGCCAATGTGCCGAGCCCAGCGATATCGGTGCCGTTCCACAGAGGCCCCACGGTCACCAGCGTCTCGACGGACTGAGAACCGGAGTGAGCAATCCAGTGCTGGGCAACCAACCCGCCTGCGCCGTGCGCAAGCACCTGCACTCGCTCGGCACCGGTACGCTGCCGAACCGAGTCGACGAACGCACCGAACTCGACTGCCGAATCCTCTATTCGCGCCAGTCCTGCCACCTGCCCGAGGCCTACCTGCTGCATCACACTCTGCAACTGCACTGATACCGCAGACTCGCCGTAGGTGAACGCGAAGGCACACTGCCCGCCGACCTCGTCGAGCCAGCCGTCCCATTCGCGCTGCGACGATGCTAGATCGTGAACCAACACGGTGGGTGTCGTGCATGTCATCGGAGACATTGCGGCCGGGGACGCCGAGGCAGAAAAAGGTATGGCAATCGCAATCGCAATCGCAATCGAGAGTGCAACCAGACCACGCGGTACCCGACCGACGTTCTCACGCAACCGCATCCATCTCCCCGTTCAGTCGAATCAGCAAAAGTGATTCTCCACACCATACAGTGCGGTATGGTGCGTGACACATCAATCCGCGCACTCGGAGGCCCTACGCATGACATACGACGTGACCCGCCGAAACGTACTTCGGGCGTTGGGTTTGGGAGCAGCGACGGTGGCGCTCGGCGGTGTCAGCAGCTCACGGGCGTTCACGTCGCCGGCGAACAACGGTTTCGAGAGCCCGTTGCTGTTCCATTCGCCCAACGTCGTTCCGTTTCGCGATCCCCTGCCGACACCGTCGACGGTCACCGGCTCTAATCTTGCAGTCGACGCAGTGACCGCGACGCACAGGTTCCATGCGGACATGCCGGAAGTGCCCACTCTCGCGTACCACTGCGGACCGAACGCGCAGCCCGGTTATCTCGGGCCCACCATCGAAGCGCAGTCCGACGAGCAACTGACACTGCGGTTCTCCAACAGCATGGGTGTCCACCCCATGGCCCGCGACATGGACGTCTCGCTGCACGGCGTCACCGAGAGTTTCCGCACCGTGACTCCTATGTCTTTGCACCTGCACGGTGGCGTGACTCCGCCTGACAGCGACGGGAACCCGGAACAACTCACCCGTCCCGGAGGAAGCATCGTCCATCAGTTCCCGAACCGGCAGGAGGCTGCGCCGCTGTGGTATCACGACCACGCCATGGCCATCACCCGCGTCAACGTCTATGCCGGTCTCGCCGGAATGTACCTGCTGCGTGACCGCTTCGACACCGGCCTACTCGACAACCCCCTCGGACTCCCAGCCGGTGAATTCGAGCTGCCGTTGGTAATGCAGGAAAAGATCTTTCGCGAAGACGGTCACCTGAGTATCCGGTCGACTCGCATCGTGCCGGAAGGTTCGTGGGAAGGCGGTGCCGTCGGTGACGTCGGACTCGTGAATGGCAAAATCTGGCCCGAACTCACCGTCGCCCGAGGCCTGTATCGCTTTCGCATGATCAACGCCGCGTCGTACAGCGTGTGGAACCTGCATTTCGAGAATCACCTGCGGTTCTGGGTCATCGGAAACGACGGCGGATTGCTCGACGCACCGGTGCCCGTCACCTCGATCAGGATCGCCCCCGGTGAGAGATACGACGTGCTGGTGGACTTCTCCGGGTACGACGCAGGTACGACGGTCGAGTTGAGAAACGACGAGGCCCCGCCTTTTCAAGCTGCCGTCATCGGCGCAGTGACGATGCCGCTGCTCTGCCGATTTCGCGTCGGCTCCGCGCGCGGATTCACCGGCGGCGTACCGACATCACTGCGCGGCGGACGCGGCCCCACCCCGATCGAACCAATCCAGCAGCCGACCAAGATCCGCATCGTCACTCTCAGCCAACCCTATGCGCTACGAAATCCACCGGCGATCATGTCGCTCAACAACCTTCGTTACAGTGACCCGGATATCGAGATGCCGCGACCCGGCACCGTCGAGCAATGGAACATCGTCAACATCACCCCGGATCCGCATCCGATTCATATCCATCTCGTCACGTTCCGGATTCTGGGTCGCACTCCCCTGCGCACCGTCGACTACCAGGTGGCACATCCACAGCCCGACATCGGTATCAAGTGGACCCCCGACCCGGAGGGCTTCCTCGCTGGACCGATGACCCCGCCTGCACCATGGGAAGCCGGATGGAAAGACACGGTACGAGTCGACGGAGGCACGGTCACTCGCATCATCGTTCGCTTCCCGACAGCCGACGAACTTGGATTCGATCCCGATGCCACCTTCGCTCGACCGGCCGAGGCGACCGTCCCGGCGCCGAGCGTCGCACACGGTGGGAACCACGACCCCATGCACGACGCCCACAACGGAGTGGAGCATTCCGACCATCCGGCCGGCGATCTGCAGGGTTACGTCTGGCACTGCCACCTCCTCGACCACGAGGATCACGACATGATGCTCAAGTATCGGATAGTGCAGTGACACCACCTCTCCGGAACGCCACCCGGGCGACCATCAAGGCAACTGCGTCGGTCGGTGAGTTCTATGGGATGTCATTGGACACCGCAGTTGCGCTGGGACGTAGAGACTTTCAGTGGCGCGAGTTCGTCGATCAGAGCTGGTTCATCGCCCGGGTGTCCCTGCTACCTACGATCGTGATGTCGATACCGTTCACTGTTCTGGTCGTGTTCACCCTGAACTCGTTGCTGTCCGAACTGGGAGCCTCCGATCTGAGCGGAGCGGGGGCCGGATTGGGAGCCGTGACCCAGATCGGTCCCCTTGTCACCGTTCTCGTCGTTGCCGGTGCTGCGGCGACGGCGATTGCCGCGGACCTGGGATCGCGCACCATACGCGAAGAGGTAGCAGCCATGGAGGTGCTCGGCATCGATCCCATTCACCGACTCGTCGTGCCCCGGGTCGTTGCCTGCACCATGATCGCAGCGCTGTTGAACGGCGCGGTCTGCACTATCGGCCTTGTGGGCGGCTTCTTCTTCTCGGTGTATCTACAGGACGTCACACCCGGTGCGTACGTCGCGGGCATCACCCTGCTCGTCGGACTGCCGGAGTTGATCCTGTCCGAGATCAAGGCCGCCCTGTTCGGTCTGCTGGCCGCGCTGATCGCCTGCTACCGCGGCCTGTCCGTCGTGGGCGGCCCCAGGAGCGTCGGCGAGGCCGTGAACGAGACCGTCGTGTTCTCCTTCGTCGCACTGTTTCTCGTCAATCTGGTGCTGACTTCGGTCGGCCTCGCACTGAGTGATCGGTGAGGGAGGTGACGGGGTTCGACTTCGCATTCACCGTGCGCGGCCGCTACCGCGGACTCCTCCGCGGAATCGACAATTTCGGTGAGATGGCCTTGTTCTTCGGACGCGCCATCGCGTCCACAGGAAAGGCCGCGCGAGCCTACCGAACCGAAACGCTCCGCGTGCTCGCCGAGATCAGTCTCGGCACAGGCGCTCTCGCAGCTGTCGGGGGAAGCATCGTCGTACTGGGTTTCCTCACCATGTTCGCCGGCGCGACCGTTGCCGTGCAGGGGTTCGATTCACTGGGAAACATCGGCGTCGATGCGCTCACTGGCTTCCTCGCTGCGTACGTCAACGTCCGCGTGGTAGCACCGATCACCGCAGGCGTGGGCCTCGCGGCGACGATCGGGGCGGGCACCACCGCCCAGCTGGGCGCGATGCGCATCAGTGAAGAGATCGATGCGCTCGAAGTCATGGCGATCAAATCGGTGCCGTATCTGGTCGGAACCCGAGTCCTCGCGGGCATGATCGCGGTAGTGCCTCTGTACTCGCTGTCTTTGATTACGTCGTTTCTGGCCAGTCGGATCGCTACGGTCGTCGTTCTCGGCCAATCCGGTGGCGTCTACGACCACTACTTCTCGACATTCCTCGTCCCCTCGGACGTGCTGTGGTCCTTCCTTCAAGTGTTCGTGATGGCCACTGCCGTCATGCTCATCCACACCTACTACGGCTACACGGCATCAGGCGGGCCCGCCGGGGTGGGGACCGCTACGGGCAGGGCAGTACGACTGTCACTGATCACTGTCGTCATGGTGACATTGATGATTTCCCTGGCCTTGTACGGCAACTCCCGATCCGTACATCTGGCGGGATGACATGGACACCTCGCGCCGCATCCGATCGGCCGCACCCCGTCTCGCTGCCGGAGTCCTGGCAACACTCCTCGTACTCGCGGTGACGGCCACCTGTCTGGCGTTCACGGGTTGGGTCAAGGACGCCGTCGACCCACCGACGTGGGTGACGCTCCGGTCGGACCGCGGTGGTCTGGTGATGCAACCTGGCGCCCTCGTGAAACTGCACGGTGTGGAAGTGGGAACGGTGGGCGCCGTCCGGTCCGTGGCGGACGGTGCCGTCGTGGAGCTTCGGATCGACGCTTCTGCAGCACAGGGCATTCCAGAGAACATCGAAGCGCGGATCGCAGCGACCACGATCTTCGGTTCGAAGTTCGTCACCCTGACCGAACCCGAGAATCCGTCGAATAGTCCGATATCCTCCGGCGCTGTCATCGCATCCTCCTCGGTGACAGTCGAGGTCAACACCGTGTTCGAGACCCTGACGCAGGTGCTGTCGGCGGTCGAACCGGACAAGCTGAACGCCACGCTGACCTCGCTGGCCACCGCCCTCGGTGGCCGCGGGAGCGAGCTCGGCCTCAGTCTCGACGACACGAACGCACTGTTGGCCGCCGTGGAACCCCGTGTTCCGACACTGCAGCGCGACATCGTCTCGGGAGCGAACGTGACCGAGACCTTGGCGGACGCAACACCGGATCTGTTGACGAATCTGGAAAGTCTGACGACGACCGGACGAAGCATCGTCGACAAAGCAGGAACGCTCGACGCCATGTTGCTCAGTGTGATCGGGATGGCAGATGTGGGCAATCAAGTGCTGTCGAAGAATGCGGAAGGTATGTCTAGCTTCGTGCACGAATTGAAACCGACGACCGAACTACTCGAGGAGTATTCGCCGGAGTTCACGTGCTTCCTTCAGGGAGCCGATCGAGCCCGAGTCGGGGCCGAGGAAGTCTCGGGCGGAAACGGACGAACCATGTTGCTCAACAGCACGGTCCTGTTCGGCATCCCGCCGTACACTTACGAGTCCGATCTGCCCCGAGTAGCGGCCTCCGGTGGCCCGCGGTGCGGAGCGCTGCCATTCGTGCCGAACGACGCGGTGCCGACACCGTACGTGGTGGCCGACACCGGATCGAACCCTTTCCGCGCCCGCAACACCGGCCCGGTTGTTTCCCCGAGTTCGATACTCGACTTTCTGCCCGGCGGGCTCGCCGCACCGGCTGGTGCCCGATGACACGCACATCCACGACGATCAAGCTGATCGTGTTCATGGTCGTCATGACCGCCATACTCGCCTGTCTGGTAGTCGTTTTCGGACAGATCAGGTTCGAATCCACCACGTCCTACCGCGCGATCTTCACCAGTGCATCCGGCCTGCGCGGCGGTGACTTCGTTCGAGTGGCCGGAGTGGAGGTCGGTAAGGTCAGCGAGGTTGCGATCGTCGACAACAACCATGCGGCAGTTGGCATCGACGTCGGTGACAGCTACGTGGTGACCTCGTCCACCACCGCCACGGTCCGCTATCAGAACCTCGTCGGCGACCGCTACCTCGAGCTCGCCGACGGCCCCGGAGACGCCGACCCGCTCGCGGGCGACGCCACGATTCCACTCGAAAAGACCTCACCCGCACTGGACCTGGATCAATTGATCGGCAGCTTCGAGCCGCTCTTCTCGGCCGTCGATCCGTCGAAAGTCAATGATCTGGCGGCCGAACTCGTCTCGACGCTGCAGGGACAGGGCGGGTCGATCGCATCCCTGCTCGCCCACACGGCGACGCTGACCGCGTCCCTTGCCGACCGGGACCAGGTGATCGGTCAGGTCATCACCAACCTGGACACGACCTTGACGACTTTGGCCGATCAGAAGGACGAGGTGTCGACCGCACTCGAGCGCGCACAGAACCTGGCGTCGGGTCTGGCGGCCGACAGCGCAGCGTGGGGGACTGCACTGACGAACATCGATTCGTCTGCGGCAACGGTCGCAGACCTGCTGACCGATGCGAGGCCGCCACTACAGTCCACGCTCGTCGAACTGAATCGAACTGCTGTGCAACTCGACTCGGAGAAGGACACCATCGGTAGCATCACCTCGCGACTGCCTGACACCTACGCAGCGCTCAGTCGGCTCGGTGCATACGGGAATTTCTTCAATTACTACCTGTGCGGTATCAAACTCAAGATCGACACACCCGACGGACAAGGCCTGACCACGCCGCTCATCGGCCAGGAGACGGGAAGGTGTGCACCGCGATGAATCAGCGAGTACGCGATCGCAACACGGTCCGCTTGGGAGTTGTCGGCACCATCCTGGCGGTATTGGTCACCGTGGTGGCAACTCACGTGTCGTCACTGCCGATCGTGTCTGCGGGGACGGTGTACAGCGGCGTGTTTCGGGACACGGGCGGACTCGTGGTCGGTGGAGATGTCGAGGTTGCCGGAGTCGTCGTCGGCAAGGTGACCGATATCGACATCGACTCGGACACCGTCGTGATCGCCTTCACGATCAGCGGCGACGTCGAATTGCGAGAAGACTCTCGCCTGTCCATACCGACGCAGACCGTCCTCGGAACGAAAAACCTGCGCATCGATCCCGGCATCCGAGGACGTCTCGACCCCGGGGCACAGATCGGCCTGGACAACACCACGAGTCCCTACCAATTGACCGACGCCTTGGGAGATCTGACCAGTGACGTCACCGAACTGGACACCGACGAACTCGCCGACGCCATGCGCGTGACCACAGATGTACTCGAGCAGACACCGGCAGGCCTCGCTGCCGCCGTCGACGGCGTCGGACGACTGTCTGCGACCATCGCCTCCCGCGACGAATCACTGCGATCGTTGCTTGCAACCGCGGAACAGGTCACCAGCGTGCTGGCCACGCGAAGCGAACAGATCGACACTCTCATCGTCGATGCCGACACCATCCTGGGCGAATTGAACCGCCGTCGAGCCGTCGTCGATCGACTGTTCGACAGTGTCACCGCCCTGGCTCAGCAACTCAGCGGTCTCGTCGCCGACAACGAGGCCCAACTGGGATCGACACTGGCGTCGTTGGATTCGGTACTCGAGGTGCTGGAGGAGAACCGAACAAACATCGGCGAAGCAATAGCCGATCTGGGGCCGTACATCACCCAACTCGGTGAAGCCGTGTCGAGTGGACCCTTCTTCAACTCGTACATTCAGAACCTCATACCCGGACAGATCATCTCACCGTTCATCCGGGCCGCACTCGGCCTCGGTCCCGCCCCCGGTGAATCTGCCAGCGTCAACCCGCTGTCCGCCATCGACGGAGCGCCGCGATGACGGGCCGCAGGTGGCAGGTTGCCCTCATCGGCGTGGGTTTGGCGGTGCTCGCCGTTGTGTCGTACACGGTCGTCCCCCGTATGACCACCACCTCCATCGTCGTCGAATTTGCCAGTACCACTGGCCTGTACGTCGGCGACGACGTGAGAATCATGGGTGTCGATGTCGGCACCGTCGCGTCGATCGAACCTCGTGGAGATCACGCCGAAGTCCAACTGCGGGTCGACTCGTCTCGTCCGGTGCCCGCCGACGCCATCGCCGTCATCGTCTCCCACAGCTTGGTCGCAAGCCGCTTCGTGCAGCTGGCTCCGGCATACACCGGTGGCCCCATGATCGATGACGGGCAGCGAATCCCCATCTCACGCACTGCAGTTCCCGTAGAGTGGGATCAGATCAAAGCGCAGCTGTCTCGGGTGGCCGACGCCCTGGGGACGGCGGCACCCGATCAGCAGGCCCCCCTCGGAGCCCTCGTCGATGCTGCCGACGCCAACCTGCGGGGTCAGGGACAAAACCTTGCCACCACCCTCGTTCAACTCTCCGATGCACTGAAGACGTTGTCCGACGGTCGAACCGACTTGTTCGCCGTCGTCCGCAATCTGCAAGTATTCGTCTCGGCGCTGTCGGCGAGCGGGCAGCAGATCGTCAACTTCAACGACTCGATGGCATCGATCACCGAGGTTCTCGGGAACAACTCCGAACAGATCGGCTCGGCGCTGACCGCCTTGGACGTGGCTGTCGGTGACGTACAACGATTCGTCTCCGCCAATCGGGACGGTCTCGATGACACACTCCGCAGCCTGCAGACCGTGGTCGGTGAGCTCGCCGCGCAGCGTGACGGAATTGCCCAGGTCCTGCACGTCGCACCCACCGCGTTGTCCAATCTGAACAACATCTACCAGCCTGCGCACAATGCCATCGTCTCCGCGCTCGCCCCCAACAACTTCGCCAATCCTATGGATTTCATCTGTTCGGCCATCGCCGCAGCAGAGGAGGTAGGAGCCCAGGAAGGCGCAAACCTGTGTGTGCAGTATCTCGGTCCGCTACTGAAGACATTGGCGTTCGACTATCTGCCGCTGTCCACCAACCCGATCCACGGCGTCGGAGCACTGCCGGATCAACTGGTCTACAGCGAATCCGCCCTCGAGCCGACGGCTTCGGCTCCGGCACCGTCGCCGGCGTCATTGACGGACCTGCTGCTTCCGGGAGGCGGACAATGACGACACCACGTTCGATAGTGCCGGTCACTGGGGCCGCACTCGTTCTGCTGACGTCCGGGTGCGGCTGGCAGGGGCTCAATTCGCTACCACTTCCCGGCACCGAAGGTGAAGGGCCAGGATCATATTCGATTTCGATAGAGATGCCGGACGTCTCCACGATCGATCGGAATTCGCGGGTTCTCGTCTCCGATGTCACCGTTGGACGCGTCGCTGACATCGCACTCGACAACGGACACGCCCTGGTGACCGTGCACGTCAACGCCGATGTCGCGTTGCCGGACAACGCCGTAGCAGCGGTCGGCCAGACCAGCTTGCTCGGATCCACCCATATCGAACTGGCCGCGCCGACCACCG
>NZ_LVCV01000064.1 GCF_001647195.1 Rhodococcus sp. EPR-157
CTCTCGCTCGTGTTGAACGGCGGCGGCCTCCCCCAACTCGGTGACATCGTCGACGATTTGGACGCCGCGTTGGGGGGACGACCGGAGTCGGTGCGCACCCTGATCGAACGATTGAGCACCGTCCTCGCTGGTCTGAGCGAACAGCGCACAGACATCGAAAGATCGATCGACAACCTCGATAGATTCGCCGCCGATGTCGCCGATCAGAATCGCACGCTCGCCGATGCCGTGACGACGCTGGGCCCCGCGCTGGACGTGCTGTCCACACGGCGCGAGGATCTCACCACCGCACTCGTCTCCCTCGGGCAGCTGGGCAGCACCGCCGAACGAATTGTCGACGACACCGGCGGAGACCTGGTCGGTGAGCTGGAAGAGCTGCGTCCCGTCCTGGCCTCGCTGGCGGATTCGGGTACGTCGCTGACCGACTCCCTCCGCTACCTGCTCACCTATCCGTTCCCGATCGACACCTACCAGAACGCCGTCCGCGGCGACTACGCCAACGGCGAAGTGACACTCGATCTTCGTCTCGAAACCCTCGACAACGGATTGCTTCTCGGGACACCACTCGAAGGCGCGCTCGGATCCTTCGCCCCCAATCCGGCAACCACTGTCCCATCCACCACTGATCTCCTCATCCCACCGGCAGGCAACCCTTGACACCGAAGAAGGCACTCCATCGCAAGCTGTGGATCATCCTCGCCGTCGCCGTCGTATCGATAGCGACCAC
>NZ_LVCV01000065.1 GCF_001647195.1 Rhodococcus sp. EPR-157
CACCGGCGCGAACGTGACGTATCGAGGTTCCGAGATCGGCAAGGTCGTCGAACTCACCAGTGTCGGTGACGGTGCCCGTGCAATCGTGTCGTTGACAACCGACATTGCAGTTCCCGCCGATGCGAACGCCGAAGTCCACTCCATGTCCGCGATCGGAGAACAGTACATCGACATCATCCCCGAGTCCGACGATGGCCCCTACCTGTCGCCTGGATCTGTGATTCCACGGCACAGGACATTCATCCCCGAACAGGTAGGTCCTACAATAGATCTCCTGCAAGCAGCGTTGGCGTCCGTCGGCTCCGACAACTTGCGCAGCCTGCTCGACGAAAGCGGAGCTGCACTCGGAAACAACGGAACATACGTAGCCGAACTACTCGATTCCTTTCGAGCCCTGAGCGCCGACGCGAACGCCGACTCCGAGTCGATCGCGACGCTGATCGACAACGCCGATCCGGTTCTGGCGGCAACGGCGGCCAGCAGCGAGTCGATCCGGAACTGGGCCGCATCACTGACCGGCGTCACCGGGCAACTGCGCGATCGCGACGCCTCGATTCGCGCCCTCATCGACAAGGGCGCGCCCATTGCAACCGAGGTCACCGCCCTGTTTCAACAACTGCAGCCGACTCTCCCTCTGTTGCTGGCCAACCTGAACACCGTCGAGCAAGTTGCCGTGGTGTACAACCCGTCGATCGAACAAATTCTGGTCCTGTACCCGCCGCTCATCGCGGCGACGCAAGGTACGGGAATGCTCAATTCGCAGGCTGGGGCACCGGGCCAGAACACATACTTCGCCGCTCAAGTGAACGACCCGCCGCCGTGCACCACGGGATTCCTGCCGGCATCCGAACGCCGATCACCCACCGAAGTCGACACGATCCCGACTCCCGACGGCCTCTACTGCAAGGCCGATCCGGCTGATCCGACTGCCATCCGAGGCGCGAGAAACCTTCCTTGCATGGAGTTTCCGGGAAGACGCGCCGCCACAGTGGACCTGTGCCGAGATCCGGTGGCATCGACCGGCGAGTACGACCCAGCCGACAGCTCTTACATCGCCGCAGACGGCCGACGATACGTCGACGAGGGTCTCGACTCCGAGCCCGCCACTCTCGACGGACTGCTCGTCCCGGACGGCGGATGACCCTGATGAACCGCTGGATCGGGTCTGGATTTGTCTAGATCGGGTCGAGCTTCGCGATCAGCCAACGCCCGTCGACCTGCGTCAGTTCGATCCGAAGACTGCTGGACGCTGCCTTTGGATCCGGCGCGTCGGTCGAGGTGACGTTCTGGTTGACGAATACCAGCGCCACGGCCGAGTTCTCGGAAGACGACACGATCGAGCTGGCGGATACCGTTGCACTCGAGGTGATACCCCGGTCCTTCGCGGCCGGTGCGATCGACTCTGCCCCGAATGCGCTGTAGTACGTCAGGAAGTCTCCCGTGAGGTACGACGACGCGTGTGCGATGTCCGCATCGACGGAATCCGCTCGGTACGACAGGACTGCCACCGCACCGTCATCGGCTGCATCGCTGATTTCGGTACGCGCCCGCGCCTGTTCGTCGTCTGCTCGATTCATCAGATACAGCGAGGCCGTCGATGCGCCCGTACCCACGAGCAACACCGATAGACCTGCAACGAGCATGCGCTGCTTCATCATGGGACGAACTCCACATCGGACATCAGGATCGACCCGCCGCCGTTCTCGAGGGTGATACGAAGACGCCACACTCTCGGCTCCTCCTGCGCTCCTGACGAATTGGTGACACTCGACGTCGCCGAGACGAGAACTCTCGCTGCGTTGCCGTCGGCACTTTCGATTCCGGCCTCGGTGATCGAACCCGTCGCCGTCACATCTGCCTGCTGCGCAACGGCGACGAAATCATCCGACCGTTCCTCGAACTGGTCGCGGAAGGTTCCGGTGGACCGTTCGAGAACTCGCGCGACGTCGTCGTCTACGGTGGCCGCAGAGATGGTGGTCAGATCGAGCACGCCCTGTCGTGCTGCCTGCAGATAGCGCTGCTCGAGAGCCATTGTGGCATTGGATTGCAGGTGCTCGTTCAGCAGCACAGCGGTGGCCGTGCCGAGCGTTCCGATCGCGAGCACGGCGACCGCAAGCGCGATGCGATGCAGGCGCCGGTGTGGGTCGAGTGCGCTGTCGACCGATTCCGAATCCGATTCGGCTGCCCAGTCAGCAGGTGCCGAGCCGTCCTCGGTTTGTGTGTCTGCCGCAGGTGCATCGTCAACCGTCGCAGCCTTCACCGAAGTGTCTTCTGCCGGTATGTCCGCTGCTGATGCGGATGCGCTGTCCAGCATTGCTTCTCGCCCACCCATCGAATTCCCTCCTATCCCGGAACCAACTGACCGTACTACACGGTATGGATAGTTCGCAGGAGAACGCTTCACGAAATCTGGACTTGTCCATACCTGAGAGTATGGTAGATTTCTGTGATCCAGATCGCATTCGTCGTAGGAGGCGGACCTTTTCGTGATCGTCGACAATTTCCAACGAGTTCCATACGAACCAGCCCGGGACGGACGAGTGGAGATGCACTCAGGTCTGTCGCGGCACTACCCCACCCTGCACGCCAATCTCGTTGCCCAGCAGGACCACGATCGGAACGTCGGGATTCTCCTGGCACACCCCACCTCGGATTTCCTGTCGCATTTTCTGCTTCGCGGTTTCGCCGAAGCCGGCCTGCCCATCATGGGACTGAACACGCGGTACAGCTCCAACGAACCGGCACTGCTGATGGAACGTGCGATCGCCGACGTCGGATCCGGTGTTCGGTGGATGAAAGACGAGCTCGGATTCGAGAAGGTGGTGCTGCTGGGATTCAGCGGCGGCGGCTCGCTGTCGACCTACTACCAGGAGCAGGCCGAAACTACGACTGCGGACATCGACGGCCCCCCACTCGTTCCAGCAGACGCAGTGATGCTCGTCGGGGCCCATTCCGGGCGGGCTCGCGTATTGCGGCACTGGATCGACGCCGCAATCACGGACGAACTCGACCCGTTTTCAACCGATTCGGATCTCGATCTGTATGCGCCCGATCGACGGATTCCTCTGGACCGGCAATGGGTCGAAAGATACCGCGCCGCACAACTCGAACGCATCAGACGAATCGACGAATGGGCGATCCGCGAGCTGGACTGCATCGCCGCACATGACTCCTCGGATCGCGCCTTCGTGGTTCATCGGACCGTGGCCGATCCACGATTCGTCGACCTCACACTCGATCCGAGCGATCGCCTGGTAGGCAGCATGTACGGAGATCCCCAGCGGGCAAACACCGCTGCCGGAGGCCTAGCCCGATTCGTTTCGGTACGAAGCTGGCTCAGCACATGGAGTTCGGATCACACCGGCGCCGATGCATTGAAGAATCTGCCGAACATCGCCGCACCGACGTTGATCGTCTCCCTTCTCGGCGACCAAGCCGCGTTCGCGGAAGATTCGCGCCTCATGCACGACGCCAGTCCCGGCTCGACCTTGGTCGAGCTACCGAAACTCAATCACTATCTCGTCGACCAACCGCAGGGCATCAGCACCGTCACCGACGAATGCCGCGCATGGATGGAGAAGAACCTATGACACTCACGGCGGAGACCAAGCGAGTCCCGACAGCGTTCACCTACTGGGAACACCGCAAGAACCCTCGCATCGCGCGAATAGAATCAACCGTGCGGAAGGTGCTCGGCACGTCGATCTTTCCGACCGACGACATCGCCGACGAGTTCTGCGACAGCTTGTTTCACGGAGATCCAGTCGCCGAGAACTTCGTCGACGAGGTCTTCGCAGCGGATCCGAAAGCCGGACGAGCACTCCTCGACCGTGCATTGGTAGACGGTATCGACGCACTCGACGACGTCCCCGACAGCATGCGGGTTCTGTTCGAGGAGTTCGAGACGGTCCCGGAGTGGGTCGAGCCCGAACTCGTCGAACAAGGAGCCGCAATCTGGCGCCGCTGGGGCACAATGTTGTTCGCTGTTGCGGGTGGTATCACGCTGGAGATGTACACCGAGGCCGCAGTCGCGACGCCGCTGTCGCTAGCCGGCGGGTACGCGGGCGACAACGCTCTGCGCCGGTTTCTCGAGACCTGCCAGTTCTGGGTGGACACTTCGGAACCGGGTGCGCTCCTGCGCATCGGATCGACCGGCCGCGCAACCGCGATGAAAGTGCGGGTGATGCACGTTGCGGTTCGACGCCGAATCGACGGACACCCGGAATGGCACACCGAGAAGTGGGGCTACCCCATCAGCCAGGGCTATCAGATGCTGACGCTGCTCGGCGGAAGCACCGTGCCGGCGCTGGCGCTGCGACTCGTCGGGTTGCAGACCACCGCTACCGAAATTCGGGCGCTGTTGCACTTCCAGAAGTACATGGGCTATCTACTCGGCGTCGGAGTTCACAATTTCCCGACCACCATCGCCGACTCGCTACGGATGACGGCCATGGTTTCCTCCGCACGGAGCTACGACGCCGGAGTACACGGCAAAGAGCTCATCGAATCGTTCCCCGCAAGTTTCGCGCCACGACCGAACCAGAAGGGGTTGGCGAGACTGCGCGCCCGGTACAACCACGGCATCTATGGTGCATACACCGCCCTGTTCATGAGCCCCGTAACACGCGGCAAGTACGACATGCCTGCGGTGTTCCCATGGATCCTCATCATTGTCGCAAGGTTTCCGGTCATCACTGTGCTCGAGCTGATTCGGCGGCTCGTCCCTGGAGTGGGCGAGCGCATGGCGCGGCTATCCGACGCTCACCGCCGTAGCTGGCTTCGAGCCCAAATGGATGGACGTGAAGCCGAATTCGATGCACAGGGAGGATTGCGACGATGAGTGGCGGACTCGAATACCAGACCGGGTTCGGAAACGAACATCATTCGGAGGCGGCCGCCGGCGCCCTGCCGTGGGGGCAGAATTCACCACAACGCGCACCCTACGGGCTCTACGCCGAGCAGCTCTCCGGCACAGCGTTCACCGAACCGCGCGAGATCAACAGGCGTAGTTGGGTCTATCGCATTCACCCGTCGGCCAGGCATCCCCGATTCGAGCGGATCGACAACCGAACCTT
>NZ_LVCV01000066.1 GCF_001647195.1 Rhodococcus sp. EPR-157
GACAGCATGTATACCATCGCCGCCAACGGCAATGCTCTCGACCGCAACGGTATTGCCGTGCATATGTATCACGCGACGAAGTCGATGTCCGACAGATACTTTGCCGATCTCGACGGCGAACTTCTCCTCGTCCCGCAGTCAGGTGCGCTTCGCCTACACACCGAGTTCGGGTTGCTCGACGTTGCACCGGGTGAAATCGCGGTGATCGGTAGGGCAGTCAAGTTTCGGGTGTCACTACACGAGGACACCGCGAGTGGGTACGTCTGCGAGAACTACGGTTCCTACTTCGAGTTGCCGGAACTGGGCCCTATCGGCTCCAACGGACTGGCTCATGCACGCGACTTCTGTTATCCAGTTGCTGCATACGAGGATCACAGCGACACGGTTCAGGTGGTTCAGAAGTTCGGCGGTCAGCTCTGGGCCGCCTACTACGACCACTCTCCCTTGGATGTCGTTGCCTGGCACGGCACGCACAGCGCGTACAAGTACGACACCGACCGCTTCAACACCATGGGTACCGTGGGGTGGGATCACCCGGACCCGTCGATCTTCACCGTCCTGACCTCTCCGTCGGAGCGGCCCGGACAGGCCAACGTCGATTTTGCCATTTTCCCTCCTCGGTGGAACGTCGCTGAGCACAGCTTCCGGCCACCTCACTTCCACCGAAACATGATGACCGAATTCATGGGCCTCGTCCGCGGACAACATGATTCCAAAGCCGAGGGATTCCTCCCCGGCGGTGCCAGTCTGCACAACATGTGGGGAGCCCACGGCCCGGACCTGGAGACGTTCACACTCGCTTCGGCCGCAGAATTGGTGCCCCAGAAGCTCGATGGTTCCCTGGCCTTCATGTTCGAGACCCGGCTTCCTCTCGTCACGACGGACTTCGCGCACAGCGCCCACCATCGCCAACCGGACTACGACTCCTCGTGGAGCGGCTTGCAAGGAAAATTCGACCCCACCGACTCGACATCCTCAGGAGATCCCCGATGACCACCGCCGATATCACCCGACCGAAGTTCGATCTGCCCGAACCGCTGCTTCGCATCGGTGCCGCACGGGTCCCCGCGTCCGACGGCGCGACATACACCTCGACCAATCCAGCAACCGGTGAGGTAGTTGCCGAGATCGCTGCTGCAGGGCAGGAGGACGTGGATGCAGCCGTTCGATCCGCGCGCGAACAATTCGAACACGGCGAATGGTCGAGAACGAGCGGTCCCGAGCGCGGCAAAGCCCTCACTCGACTGGCGGCACTCATCGAGGCCGATGCCGAAACCCTAGCCGCTCTCGAAGCGGTCGAGATGGGCAAGCTTTTCCGCGACTCGGTCGGGGGCGACATTCCCTGCGCCGCAGAGGCATTCCGTCACTTCGCAGGGTGGGCCGACAAGATCTCCGGTTCGACCTTCTCGCTGCCGAATTTCGGGCCGCAGAACCGGTTCGGCTACACCGTTCGTCAGCCACTCGGTGTCGTCGCCGCGATCACGCCCTGGAACAATCCCGCACTCATCGCAGCGTGGAAGCTGGCCCCTGCACTGGCAGCCGGGAACACTGTCGTCGTCAAACCAGCCGAGGACGCCTCACTGTCCACACTGAGACTGGCCGAACTCGCTGCCGAGGCAGGTATTCCCGACGGGGTAGTCAATGTGGTCACCGGACTCGGACCCGTGGCAGGTGCGTCCTTGGCCTCGCACCCGGGTGTCGACAAGGTTTCTTTCACCGGCAGTCCTGGTGTAGGGCAGTCGATCCAGAGTTTCGCAGGCGAGAGTTTTCGCAAACTGGTTCTCGAACTCGGCGGAAAAGCACCCCAGTTGATCTTCGACGATGCAGATCTCGATGCGGCGATGCCGTGGATCGCAATGGGCAACTTCTACCACCAGGGACAGGTCTGCGCCGCCGGAACCCGGGTGCTGGCCCACGAATCCGTCATCGACAAGGTTCTCGACGGGCTCGTTGCAGCTGCCGAAAGCGCCGTCGTCGGAGATCCCTTCGACGACGCATCGACGATGGGAACGATAGTCAACGCCAAGCAGTTGGCGCGCATCAATGGGTACATCGACTCGGGCGTCTCCGAGGGAGCAACGTTGGTCTGCGGGGGGCGACGTGAGTCAGGTCCAGGACTCTATGCGCAACCCACGGTGTTCCGCGGCACCAATGACCTCACGATCGCCCGAGACGAAATATTCGGCCCGGTTGCCACGGTGATCAGCTTCCGCACCACCGAAGAAGCAATCGAGATCGCCAATGCGACCCGGTACGGCCTCAACGCAATGGTGTACTCGCAGAACATCTCACGGGTGCACGCCGTCGTCGAGAAGCTTCGTGTCGGAACGGTCTGGGTCAACGGTTGGGGTGTACCCGATCCGGCTCTGCCCTGGGGAGGCCGTGCCGGCAGCGGTATCGGCCGTGAACTGGGCCGATCCGGACTCGAAGGCGACACCGAAGAAAAGACCGTGCACATCGGCTTCGGCGGCCTCTGATGCCTCGATCCACCACCGACACGAAGGAAATGCAGATGACATCGCCCGAGATAGTCGAGACCTGGAACGGCCCCGGAAGGACCGACGCCACACTGACCACCGTCCTACCCCGGCACAACGGCGCCCATCCGGTCCCGGGCAGCCGTACGGGGTTCGAGCACTGGTACTTCGATGCTCATCTCGACGACGGTCACACCATCATCGGGTTCCTCAATCTACGTCGACCCGAGGAGCCCGCGTTGGTCGCCAAACCCAGCGTGGAGATCCTGATCTACGCACCGGACGGGTCCCGCCGCCAGATCTTCAAGCGGTACTCCAAGAGGCAGGCGTCGGCATCGATTTCGTCCTGCGACGTCAGGGTCGGGCCCAATCATGCCTGGGCAGAGTTCCCGCCCGGCAGTCTGCCCATCCATCACCTGTCGCTCTCGGAAGAGGACGTCACCTTCGATCTCCAATTCCACAACGAACTCCCCAGCTGGATGCCCGGCGAAGGTGAAACACTCTTCGGCGGAACCGATGTGTTCGGTTGGGTTGTCGCTGCTCCTCGTGCGCGTGTCGAGGGGTCGATCACGATCGGAGCAGCGACGAAAACCGTCACAGGTAGGGGCTACGCCGACCACAACTGGGGCGCCGGTGACATGAAGAGTGTCATCGACCGCTGGCACTGGGGACGGCTGTACGACGACGACTATTCCCTGCTCTACGCACTGGTGAAGACACAAGACAGGCTCAACGGACACGAGAGCCGACCATTGATGTTGGCGTACAAGGGTGAAGTGATCTTGAGCTCGGGTGAGGCGGAGGTATCCGAAGGCCCGATGAAGTACAACGCTGTCGCCAATCGTGAATATCCGGAGTGGCTGAAAATCGAAATCCCCGGTGTCGTGAAACTGGTGCTGACCGTCGACACAGTCGTGCACGCACACGACTTGCTCGGCGATGTACCCGTCGCCGGGCACAAGGCTTTCCGGCCGCTGCTGTATCGACTCGTCGGGCACCCGGGCTATTTCCGCTTCGATTCCACGTTCGAGCTCACGGTGTTCCGCGAAGGTATCACCGACGTTCGCACCGGTCGCACGTTGCACGAGCTCGTCGCACTGAACTGACCTCGCAACCGAGCGGCCACCTCGCCGTCCAAAAGCACTGCCTGAGGGATTTCCGCAGTTCTACTCTCGCAACGAGATGACGAGCGGATTCAGTGCACGATCAGCTCAACGCCATCCAGGCGCCGTGGCCACCTTCGGCCTCTACGCCGCAACGATACTCGCTGCGAAGCCGCGCTATTGCGATCCGTGAAACGAAGGCACGAGTGGCGCACGGTCCAAAGTCGAACCGCGACAATTCGTAACTTGTCACAGGAGGATCTGCGTATTCAGGGCTCGCACGTCCGATAACGTGCAGTGTCGGTGCGTTTCGAATCCATTGGGGGATAGGTCCACGTGAATTCCGTGTGTCGTGTGCTGGGAGTAGCCACCGCGTGTGTGCTGGTGTCGACGGGGGTACAGGTTGCACCGGCCTTCGCATCCCCGGCCGGGTTGACCGACGTGTTGTTCGTAGCCAACAACTGGGATGGCACCGCCGACTACCTATCGCCGGATAGCGCACTGGCACCGATCGGTCGCGTGAATGTCATCCCGGACAAGGACGAACGCCTAGCCGAGA
>NZ_LVCV01000067.1 GCF_001647195.1 Rhodococcus sp. EPR-157
AATACTCCCTGGTGACCGATAGCGGACTAGTACCGTGAGGGAAAGGTGAAAAGTACCCCGGGAGGGGAGTGAAATAGTACCTGAAACCGTGCGCTTACAATCCGTCAAAGCCTTCGAGCAGTTTACTGCTGTGGGTGATGGCGTGCCTTTTGAAGAATGAGCCTGCGAGTTAGTGGCATGTCGCGAGGTTAACCCGTGTGGGGTAGCCGTAGCGAAAGCGAGTCCGAATAGGGCGTATCCACGTTTGTGGTGTAGTGGCGTGTTCTAGACCCGAAGCGGAGTGATCTACCCATGGCCAGGTTGAAGCGACGGTAAGACGTCGTGGAGGACCGAACCCACTTAGGTTGAAAACTGAGGGGATGAGTTGTGGGTAGGGGTGAAAGGCCAATCAAACTCCGTGATAGCTGGTTCTCCCCGAAATGCATTTAGGTGCAGCGTCACGTGTTTCTCATCGGAGGTAGAGCTACTGGATGGTCTAGGGGGCTTACCGGCTTACCGAAATCAGCCAAACTCCGAATGCCGATGAGTGAGAGCGTGGCAGTGAGACTGCGGGCGATAAGGTTCGTAGTCGAGAGGGAAACAGCCCAGATCGCCAGCTAAGGTCCCTAAGCGTGTACTAAGTGGAAAAGGATGTGGGGTCGCGAAGACAACCAGGAGGTTGGCTTAGAAGCAGCCACCCTTGAAAGAGTGCGTAATAGCTCACTGGTCAAGTGATCCTGCGCCGACAATGTAGCGGGGCTCAAGTACACCACCGAAGCTGCGGCACTCACACAATAGCCCGCATATCCCTTACGGGGGGTGTGCCAGGTGTGTGGGTGGGTAGGGGAGCGTC
>NZ_LVCV01000068.1 GCF_001647195.1 Rhodococcus sp. EPR-157
ATGATGTGGTTCCTGAGGACCAATGCGCAGCACCACAGCATGGCCGTCGCACGGGGACCGCACGTGTCGTTGCACCATGCGTCGTTCGAACTTCGCGGCATCGACGAATACATGCGGGGCACCGGTCGAATGCTGCGTGCCGGCGTCGAGAAGATCTGGGGCCCGGGCCGTCACCAGGCAGGGAACAACACGTTCTCCTACTTCCTCGACCCCAACGGAAATACGATGGAATACACCACCGAACTGGAGGTTCTCGACGAAGACACCTGGCATCCGCATCTGCTCGACTTCTCCAAGCCTGAAGTGTCGGATCAGTGGGGGACCGCCAACGCGATGGACGAGTTCATCGCGAAGAAGTCGTTCAACGATCCCGACAAGGGCCTGTTCGTGGCGCCGCCGGTATGAAATTCGCGACGTATGTCCACGGCGGCGACGTGTCGTGCGGGGTGGTCGACGACGGTCGGGTTCATCCCCTGAACGAGTCGATGCAGTCTCTGTTGAGTGGTGGTCTTCCCCGGGCACTGGATATCGGCGCTGCAGCACGTGAACGACCGTCGATCGAGCTGACCGCAGTGACCTTGTCGGCACCACTGCAACCGTCGACGATGCGGGATTTCGTCGCGTTCGAAGAACATGTCGAGGGTGTTCGCCGCAGCGTGGACGGCGTGCAGGGCGTTGCGGAAGCCTGGTACGAAGCTCCGCGGTTCTACTTCACCAACCCGTACACCGTCAGTGGTCATGGTGCAGTGATCGCACCGCCAGCAGCATGCAGGGCACTCGATTTCGAGTTGGAGGTTGCGGCAGTAATCGGCAAGTCGGGATCGAATGTGGAGATGGACGAGGCGTCCAGCCACATCTTCGGATACACGATTCTCAACGACTGGTCGGCGCGAGACCTTCAGCGTCGGGAGATGCAGGTCGGTCTAGGACCGGCGAAAGGTAAGGACTTCGCCAACACGTTGGGACCGTGGATCGTGACAGCCGACGAAATCCACACCCGTCGTGATGCGGACGGATTTCTGCAGATCACATGCACAGTCGATGTGAATGGTCGACGCATAGGGCAGGATTCGCTCGCGAACATGGGGTGGACCTTCGACGCCCTCGTCGCGTATGCCTCTCGTGACTCCTGGGTACATCCGGGAGATGTCCTCGGCAGTGGGACCGTCGGCAACGGTGGTTGTCTAGCCGAACTGTGGGGCCGTCATGGACAACAGTCGCCACCCCCGCTGCAGGATGGTGACGTGGTGACCATGACCGTCGAGGGGATCGGGACTTTGATCAACACCGTGGGGCGATCGCGCGCCACCGCTGAGATTCCGGCGGCTCGAGTCATCGATCACGCAGGTGTCCGACAGGAGCATGTGGGTGTCTGATCTGTCCGGCAGAGCAGTGATCGTCACCGGTGCCGCGGGCGGCATCGGTGCCGCTGTGGCCGATCGGTTGCGGCACCTCGGCGCCGTCGTGCACGGTGTCGATCTCGAGACCGGGTTCGACGTCAGGTCACGCACGCACTGGGACGACCTTGTCGGCCGAATCGACGGCCGAATCGACGGCCTCGTGAACTGCGCGGGAATCACATGGCGCGCCAGGGTGGACGACGTCAGTGCCGAGGACATGACTCGGCTTCACTCGGTCAACGTCGTCGGTCCTCTGCTGGGTATGCAAGCGGTCGCGCAGAGGATGCGGGCCGGTGGATCGATCGTCAACGTCGGTTCTCTCGCTGCGACCAC